>JBDTFL010000318.1:0-8149 GCA_039937955.1 Polyangiaceae bacterium
GATTCGCGATATCCAGCACAATTTGCGGTGCGGTAGGGCCTGCGTCGACAACTGCCGCGACGCTGGAATCAACCAACGTGGCGCCAGTCTTCGCATCATCGGCGGAATCCTTCGAGCACGCCGGAGAAATTGCAGCTAAGAAAAACGCTACATGGAGCTTCTTCATTCGCGCGAGGCTAGCATGGTGGGCATGTGGCGCTGGATCGCGATCGCGACGGGCGGAGCCCTCATCTGCACGATCGGAGATCACCTCCACGCAACGCATGGCGTGCTCGGTTACCCGCAGGTCTACGCATGGAGCCAAGCGTGGTGGGTGCCACTACTTTTCTTCTGCGGAACGTTGTTGGCGCTGGCCGGATCACGCATGTGCCGAACGATCTTCAAGGCGCCGCCGATCGCTCCGAACGACACGCGTCTCGTCGCCGCAGATGCGATCGCATTTGCAGCTGCGTACGCACTGACGTCGTTCACGCATGCAGCGCCGAACGAAACGATGCTCATCTTGGTCGCATTTTGGGTGGCCCGCATTCTCATGATGCCGACGCCGAAGTGGATCATCGCGTTTTCGTTGTTGAGCGCGGTCGTGGGTCCGCTGACCGAAGCGATCATCTCCGCGTGCGGTCTGTTTGCGTATGCGCATCCGGATTTTGTCGGCGTTGCCCGATGGCTTCCGGGAATTTATTTGTTCGTGGCGCCGGTTTCTGCGCGTTTCGAAGCTCTTCTGAGCGAGGGTGATCACGAGAGGGCTTGACGCGAGGCGTCTTCGCGGAGACAAGTGGCCTCACCACCTATGGCGCTGCAAGCGATTGTCCGCTGGCTCCTGCCGCGGGAAGACCATTTTTTTACTCACCTCGAGAAGCAGGCAGTGATTGCGCATGAAGCGGCGCAAGTCCTGGCCAGCTCGCGCACCGCAGACGTCAAAGACGTCCGCAACAAGGTGCAAGAGCTCGAGCACGACGGCGACAAGATAGTGCACGAGATGGAAGAAGACCTCGCGCGCACCTTCGTCACGCCGATCGATCGCGAGGATTTGGCGCGGCTGTCGTCGGAGCTCGACACCGTTTTGGATCTCACCAACGGCGCCGCGCGCTCCTGCGATTTGTTCGGCGTCACGCGGCCGACCGACCCGATGCTCGCGCTCATGGGTGTACTTGTAGAATGCACGCAAGTAATGGTGGCCGCGCTTCCGAAGCTCCGCCTGCATCAATACGCCGAGCTCATCGAGGACACGCGCACCGTGAAGAAGCTCGAAAAAGACGGCGACGCGATCTTTCGTGAGGCGGTGAGCGTCCTCTTCAAGGACCCCGCCATCGACGCAAAAGTTTTGCTCCGCGAAAAGGCAGTGCTCGAAGACCTGGAAAACGCGATCGATCATTGCGATCAGGTCGCAGGCTCGCTCGCTCAGCTCGCCGTCAAGCACGGTTAGCTGAAAATGCTCGGCCTGCTCATCACGGTCGTCGTCACGGCCGTCGTCTTCGACTTCATCAACGGATTTCACGACGCTGCGAACGCGATCGCCACGGTCGTCTCGACCGGCGTTCTCCCGGTTCGCACCGCGGTTCTCATCGCCGGCATTTTCAATTTCGTCGGCGCCGTCATCGGAACCGCCGTTGCCAAAACCATCGCCTCGGGTTTTGCCGATGCGTCGGTGGTCACGCAAGCCGTCGTCCTCGCCGCGCTCTTCGGCGCCATCGTTTGGAATTTGCTCACGTGGTGGTTCGGCATTCCGTCGAGCTCATCGCACGCGCTCATCGGCGGGCTCGGCGGCGCAGTCGTCGCCCATGCTGGCGTTCATGCGTTCAAGTGGAACGCGCTCGTCGGAAAAGTTTTGGTGCCGCTCGTTCTGTCGCCCACGCTCGGCTTCGTCGTCGCATTCTTTTTCATGATCGCGCTCACGTGGATTACGCGCAAAATGCGGCCCACGACGGTACAACGCGGATCACGACGATTACAGCTATTTTCAGCCTGTTTGATGGCCCTCTCGCACGGATCGAACGACGCGCAAAAATCGATGGGCATCATCACGCTGGCGCTCCTCGCGTTCGTCGCAAACGGCGGACAAGGCGTGCCACACCTCTTGTTGCCATCGGCGTCGGGCGCAGTTCCGCTTTGGGTCATCGTGATTTGCGCGCTGTCGATCGGCTTCGGAACGATGGGCGGCGGACAACGCATCATCAAAACGATGGGCACGAAAATCATCCGCATCTCGCCACTCCAAGGCTTCGCAGCGGAGACGAGCGGCGCATTCACCATTCTCCTCGCCAGCAGATTCGGCGTTCCGGTCAGCACCACTCACTGCATCAACGCTTGCATCATGGGCGTCGGCGCAAGCAAACGAATCAGCGCCGTGCGCTGGGGCGTGGCAGGCAACATTCTCGTCGCGTGGGTTCTCACGCTGCCGATGGCCGCGGCATTTTCATTCGTCGCGATGCTGGTGCTGGATAAAGTCGTCTGAGAGATCGGACCTTCGACCTTCGACCTGAAGATTGTGGGTTGAGGCAATCGATACGGCATTAGCTATTTCGACACGTACATGTCGCTTTTAGCACTGCTAAGCGTGCGATCAACCTCGTGCCAGCTTTCCTGTCACTTCGGTTGCAGGCGTTATCGCAGCAGATCGGAATGGGACCATTGAACGAATCCCCTTGTTGGCGGGGCAAAGGAGATTCGTTCAATGGGTACGTTCCGATTTCAGTCACTCGATATTTACCTGCTCGCCAAAGAGCTCACCGTCGTCGTTCAGCAGGCTCACATCAAGGACGCAGAGTTACGGGATCAGGCAACTCGCGCTGCTAAGAGTTGTTTCCTCAATCTGTCGGAGGGTTTGCCGTCTGATTTGGCCGGCATTCGTCGCAAGCATTTCGCGCTTGTTAATGGCTCACTTGGTGAGCTTTGCGCCGCAATTGATCTCGCCTCTTCACTCGGCGCAATCGATCGCTCAATCGCAATTTCGATCGAGTCACTTTCAGAACGATTCGCGATGATGCTCCGCAAGTTGATGCGCTGACGAATCGAAATCCCGCGAAGCTCACTCGAGCCTCGCGGGAATTTTCTCAACTCAGAGCTTGTGAAGCATCATCGTCAAACGCTCCGACTGGTCGCTAATCAAGCGAGCGGAATCCGCGTCAACCGAGCCGAGTGCCACCGCGAGATCCAGCGCGGCGGCAAGCTCGCAGAGTGAACCGCGAGACAATGCGAAGTGGCGCTTCCGAATGCCAGATTGAAGACTCGGAAGTCCCTCGGACAAATTCAAGAAAGCGCTCTTCGCAGCGCGATTGGCCTGATCCCGAAGCTCCGCATCCCTGATGTTCGCCGAATGAACCGCAACGGCAATTCCCTTGGCTGCGATGTAGCAATCGAGTTTCTGAAAGTTGAACGTACCCATTGAACGAATCTCCTTTTGCCAGTCACAAAGGGGATTCGTTCAATGGTCCGTTCACAAAAAATCCGATTACGACTGCAAGCGAAGTGACAGCAAAGCTGGCACGAGCTTGATGACCGCCGGTCCCAAACCCGCAATTTTCGTTTTCGTTTTCGTTTTCGTTTTCGTTTTCGTTTTCGTTTTCGTTTTCGTTTTCGATTTCGACTTCGTTTTCGATTTCGACTTCGACTTCGTTTTCGTTTTCGTTTTCGACTTCGACTTCGACTTCGACTTCGATTCCCGATGGCAGCGCCTGACACAACATCCAGCGCAAGATGTCAGAGCGAAGCTTCTTTCCGCATCCATTAAATGCCGTAAAAATAGCCAAATCGGCGATCGGGCACATGCATTGCTGTGGGGCAGGCTCATGAATGCCGTTCGAATGAGTATCGCGCTCCTGATCTCCGCCGCATCGAGCGCGTTCGTCGCTTGCGGCGGAACGACCGGCTCGGATTTGCTCGACGACGCGAGCGACGCCGGCGGCGCAGATGCAAAAGCGCACGACGCTTCCGCACGCGACGCGTCCTCGCACGACGCCGCTTCACATGACAGCGGTGGCTGCAACGGCACATGTATCGCGCAAAAATGCGGTGACACGCTGACGTGCACCGCAACGCAGTATTGCCTCGTCGAGCCGCCCGGCATTGCATTCGAGGACGGCGGAACGCCGCCCACTTCCTACGCGTGCGTCGACATCCCCGCCGCGTGCAGCTCGTCTCCGACATGCGATTGCATTGAAGCTCCGGCTCCGTGCGACGTCGCGAGCTGCAGCACTTCCAGCGGAGGAATCACTCTGAACTGTTTGGGTGAGTGACGACTACGGAGTCGGTGGCCATGCGATGACGATCGAGCCACTCGGAGCCGGCCCCGCATGCGATTCAGAGGTCACACGAACTTCGTCCGGAGCAGTCTCGAGCGCAGGATCATCGGCCACCAAAAGCGCGCGCCCATCCTCACGCGGCTGCAACGTGCCGAGCAAAATCCAATGCTCCCCTTGCCGCAGCCAAGCGTCGTACTCATTTCCCGCCGCAAGCGCCGGCAGCATCGTCGCAGTGAGCACACCAACGTCGACACCCGGTCGACCACGATATGAGCCGTGAATTTGCGGGTGATCCGCGATCGCGCTTCCCGGCGGAACGAGATGAAGCGGAACGACGTCGCTCGCCGTGACCATCTGAAGCGCGCGGTCGGTACGCGCCTGCGTGCGCTCCGACTTTCGCCAATACAGAAAGAGCAACACCGCGCCGAGCAGGGCGAGCAACGCTGGAGCGAGCCGTTTCATCGCCACCCGAATGCGCGTCTTCGTCGTTCCGAGCGGCGTCTTCAGGGTCGCCGCAATCTGCTCGTGACTGAGCTCGTCGAAAAACGCGAGCGTCAGCGCAGTTCGTTCGTGCGTCGGGAGCTGATCGATCGCAGCGCGCAACGCGTGTCGCCGTTGCGCGAGCCATTGCGTTTCGTCGGGTTGCTCGGCGTCGTCTGCAACGTGCGTGAGCGCTTCGTCGCCGTCGTGATTCTGTGCGTCGCGCGCTTTCCCTTTTCGGCGAACATTGAGCGCTTGCCGACGGGCGATCTGACAGAGCCAATTTTTCAGGGATCCGCGCGCTGCGTCGAACTGCTCGTGCTTCGTCCAAAGCGTGACGAAAACGTCTTGCGCAATTTCCTCGGCGCTCGCGCGGTCGACGATCCGCGCCGCAATCGTAAAAATCAGCGGCGCATAACGCGTGTGGAGTACACGCAACGCGGCCTCGTCACGCGCAATGATGCGCGTGATCAGAAGGTTGTCGTCGGCGTCGTGCGGCGGTTGAATCATCGTTTACGTGGCCGGCAGCCCGTCTCTGTCCATCGCATGACTCGTACGGCGGCGCGAGAGAATGGCGTCGATCGAATAGGCACCGGCACCGGCCAGCACGACCGCAACACAGAGAACGAGCATCGTGACATCGAGGCGCGCTTGGTACGCAAACGCCCAAAATCCGAGCTTCGGCAGGGCATTGATCGGCTCGGGCGGAGCACCGAGCAGAATCGGGAGCTTCGTCGTCACGATGGCCACCACCATGTCGACGGCGAGCGACAAGGCAGCGACGCGCGTGGCGAGACCGAGAATCACGAGGAGCCCCGCCACGATTTCGACGGTGCTCACGAACGTTGCGACAGCTGGCGAAAATCCGAGCTTCCCGAATCGTCCGACACCTTGATTTTCGAAAAGAACCTTCACGATACCGGAGCTCAAAAAGACGGCGCCGGTTGCCAGACGAACCAAAACGAGCGAGCGCGAGGACTCGTCGCGAGCAGAAAGAAGCTTGAAAATAGCGTTCATGAAAGCCATTACACGCGCGAAGCGTGTTTGGATTTCGGCTGCGTCGTTTTAAAACGTCTTCATCAGCGACGCGAGGAACGTGCGACCCGCTTGCGGAATCACGCGCTCGGGAAACTCGACGCTCGGAATCGCTTGGTACTGCCAGTCCATGATGTTGTAAGCGCCGACCGCGTAGCGCACGCCGAGGCTCTCGACCTCGCCGGAGAAGACGAGATCCCAAATCAATCCAGGATCCGTCGTCTGCTGCGCCACGCCGGTTCCAGCAGCAACGGCGTTGTCGAAGCGCGGACCTTCGAACGACATTCGCGTCATGAGCATCAGCTGACGACCGATGATCGGCATCGCCCCTTTGAGTGAGCCGAGCACGAGCGGGGAGTTCGGAACTTGACCCAAGTACGAGCTCGTTCCATCCGAATTTTTCGCCGAGCAAGCGTTCACCAAACCGATGCACGAGCCACTCGCAAAACCGGCGCGTGAAATGGTGCCGCTCACACTGAGCATCCAACCTTGGCGCCACTCACGACGAAGCTCGGTTTCACCGCCGAGAACGAAAACCGGATTGCTCGAGTTTTGGTACTGCTGCTTCGCTCCGATGTCGTTGAGCTCGATCAAATTCGAGACGTAGTTCACATAGGCCGTAACGAGGCCCGTTACCGTCGATGTGAAATGGTGCGAGTACTCGATTTCGCCGGAGAGAATTTGCTCGGGGGTGAGCGACGGGCTGCCAACGCCGGAGCGCACCTGCGTGGTCGACTGGAAATAAAGCTCGTAAACGCTGGGCGCGCGAAACGCTTTGCCCGTCATGATCTTGATGACGTCGTCTTTGGTCGGCTTGATGATGAGCGCGAGACGCGGGTTGAACGAGTCGACGAAATTGAACGTCGCGATCGAGGAGTAATAGTCGAGACGAGCGCCCGCCGAGATTTTGAACTTCTCGTTCGGAACGATGTCGGCGTTGACGTAACCAGCGACCACCGCGAACGGATCGTTTCGACCCGGGTTGCCGTTGTTGTCGAAGACGACCGGCTGTGTGCTCGTGTCGCCGAGCTGCAACGTTTGAAAGTGATAGATGCCTTCACCGCCGGCCATCACGCGGAGCTTGTCGACCGAGTATTGGAGTCGACTTTCGAGTCCCGTCCACCGTCCGCGATACGTGTCGAGCTCGGAGCCCGTGCTCGACGGATCGACCTTCGGGGAAACGTACGACGTCGTACCGTCGAAGTCGTACATGTCGACGTGCGCGCGTGTGAACAGCTGCGTCTCTTTGGTGAGCTTCGGCTCGTAGCGCGCTTCGACGAAGCCGCGCGTGTCGGTGAAGTGGTCGGTCGGATCGTTCAGCGTCGATCCGTATTCGGTTGCCGGAAGCACCTTCTTGCGTGACGTCAAAAACCACTGAACCGTGAAGTCCTTCCACCAAAAGCGTCCGTTGACAGTGGTGGAATTGAAGCCATCGACTCCGCGCGCGTTGCCGTCGTACGGATGACCGTTGAAGTCGGTGCGCGGCGCAGCGCTGCCCGAGTCGTTCAGCTCGGGGAAATAATAATTCTGACCGGCACCATGCGCAGCAGCGACCGACATCCATGCGCCGGCGTCTTTATTGATGCGCCAATATTCGGTTGCACGACCACGACCGACGCTCGTTTGCACGGCGGATGCGCCGATTTCGGTGTGCGTCGGTTGATCGCGACCGCGCGTGACCAAGTTGATGACGCCGAAGAATGCGCTCGTTCCGTAGAGGACCGATCCGGGACCGCGCACGACTTCGATGCGCTCGATGTCGTCGATGTCCGTGCGCCCGTCGAAGCCGACGTACGACGAAAAAATGTAATCGTCGTTGGCCGGATGACCGTCGACCAAAACCAAAATGCGATTTCCGTAGTCGCCGGGGCGAGAAAATCCGCGAACGCCGATGGTGTCGTAGCTCGTGTCGTTCGACAGATACATACCGCGCACGCCGCGCACTGCTTCGGCGATGGTCGGGTAATTCATCGCGCGCAATTCTTGATTGCTGATGACGGTAACGGATGCCGGTGCGTCGTCGACCGACTCCGTGTAGCGAGATGCAGCTGAAACTTCCTCGAGTGTCGTGAACTGCAAATCCAGCTTCACCTGACCGGTTTTCGTCACCGTGATCGTTTGCTCGATCGGACGAAAGCCCGACAGCGAAACGCGAATCTTGTGCTGGCCGATCGGCACGTTCAAAACCGCGGGAGAAAATCCGCTCGGCTGATCGTCGACGGTGATGAGTGCATCGCGAATGTCGGTGTTGACGACGACCGCTCCGGTTTGCGCCGACAAGTGCGCGCGCGCCGCGGTGGATCCGCGCGCCGGAACGTCGACCGGCACGTCGTCATTTTGATAGCCGGGTTTTTGAACGATGAGCGTGTGGTGGCCGGGCTTGATTTGAATCG
>JBDTFL010000319.1:0-10289 GCA_039937955.1 Polyangiaceae bacterium
CGACACGCGCGTCTTCGGCGTCGCGATCGAACGAGACGTTCCGGGCGTGGTCTACGACGCGCTCGGGGCAAACGGTGCACGCGCGCGCCTCTGGTGGGCGATGTCGGCCGATCATTGGAAAGAGCAAATGGATCTGCGCAAGCCGGCGCTGGTCGTTTTGCAATACGGCACCAACGAGAGCGAAGATCCCGCGGTCGACGAAACGAAGTTCCTGCAGCAGTTCGGCGACCTGATCGAAAAAGTAAAAACGGCGGCGCCAGGTGCGTCCGTGCTCGTCGCATCACCGCTGGATCGAGCCGAAAAAGCGGACAATGGTGACTTGCAGACGAAGAAGTTGATCACGAAATTGGTGGAGCTCGAACGCAAAGCCGCGCTCGATCACGGCGTTGCATTTTGGAATACGTACGAGGCCATGGGCGGCAAGGGCACGATGGCGCGTTGGGTGAAGGCCGACCCACAGCTCGCGAGCTGGGATCTCACGCACCCGACTCCGGCTGGCGCAGAAATTGTAGGCAATCTCTTTTTCAAAGCGCTCACGACGGGCTTCGACGCCTACGAGTCGCGCACGAAAAAGGGGGCGCATTGAAGAAGATCTCGATCGGATTTGTGATGTTGGCCGGATGCGCATCTGCAGATCCTCCTGCAGTGCACGCGCCGAACCCCGCGAATGCGAGCGCTCCAATTGGAAATGCGCCGCCCGCCGCAGGCATGGCGCGCGTCGTTTTGATCCGACCCGAATCGCAATGCGACTCGTCGGCGTATCCGATCGTCGTCGACGAAAGTGGCCATTTTGTCGGGGAAATATCGCAAAATTCCCAAGCGTCGGTCGACATGCCGGCCGGTGAGCACACGCTCTTTGCGTGGCCAAGCGTGGACGCACGCGTCGAAAAGTATTCGGATTTCGATCCGGTTGGCGTGGTCACCCTGCATCTCAAAGCAGGTGACACGCGTTACGTGGAGGTCATCATTCCGCAACGCTTGGCTGCACAGTGTTGGCACATCACGACCTTCGGTTTGCGCCGCATCGCAGCTACGGATTCCGATCTTCGAGAGTGGCTCGCGACCACCAAACCGATCACGATCGATCGCGCCGTCGGTGAGGCCGAGCTCGCGCGTGATCCGGCGCTCGTGCAAACGCACATTGCTTCGGGCAAACGTGAGCTCGAGCAAGGCCGAACGCTTCGCGACGAACGCGCAGACGCGCGACATCCGCCCGCTGCTACAGATTCAACGGATACGAAATGAGTGGCGTCGCTGCCGTGGATGACGGCGGAGGCTGATTTTGTAGGGGATCCGTGGCGTGCGGCGGCGGCACTATCGGCAAACCGTTCGCAACGCGCCACTCGTCGTACGACTTCATGACCGCGATCGCGAACGCATTTCCGAGATCGACGTAACCGGTGCGCGTGAGATGCGCGTGATCGGAGCGTCCACGTTGCGGTGTTTCGGTTGCCCAAATCGCCATCGAGCCGGCGCCGCCCATCGCTGCAAATTGATCGAAGTACGCACAACCCGCTGCTTGCGCGACGCGCTTTTGCACTTCGATGATCTCGATCACCTTCGGCATCGTCACCCAACCTTCAGGCGATTTCATTGATCGATCTTGCGGGCCGATCATCAAACACGACGCGGCCGGAACCGCGCGCGCGACGCGGCCGAGAAGCTCCACCAACGTTTGCTCGTATTCGGCAGCCGACGTGGAGTCGCCGGCTTCGTTGGTTCCGTACGCAAGCACGACGAGCTGCGGATCGCGATGCCGGAGCTGCTCCGAGAAATGCGCGTCGCTCCAATCGAGAAGATTGATCGCGCGCTCGCCGTTGATACCGAGCGCGTCGAGCGTGACACCGTTGAGCGCGCGATCGTAGGCCGCGCCGAAAATGCGAAGCGTGCCGTCGCCGTTTGCTTGTAGCTCGACGTGGTGCGGGCCGTCCGGAACGGTGAACGACGAAAAGCCTGATTTTACCGTGTGATCGCGCGTCATGACGTGTCCGATTTTTGCGCCATCAACCAGCAAATCGAACGATCCGCCATTGGGCGAATCGAGATACGCGACCTCGATACCCGACGACGGCGCGTCGACATCGGAAGAAAGCGTCCCCTTTTTCGACGATACGAGGCTGTAGCCCGCGAGCCCATACATGCCGTCGCCGATGAATTTTCCGTTCATCGGTTTGCCGCGCTCGGGTTGCCAGTCGCGCGATGATCTTTCGTGGCTCACGCCTTCTTGTCCGTACGTTTTCCAAGGACGGCCAAGCGCGACGAAACCGCGGCCACCATCACCAAAACGCGATTGCAACGTGTGACGCGTGGCGTTCGTGCCGATGTCTGCTGCGGTGTGCGAGTCGCCGAGCTGAATGATGCGAACGTCGGACTGCGCGGAGCCGTCGTCGATCTTCGCGAGTGCTTCGAAAAAGCGTTTCAGATTCTTCGCGTTCTCGATCGGCTGAACAAGGGGCGGATGCGCAGGCGGAGTTGCAGCCGCGCTCGCCGACGACGCGGAAGGTGGAAGCACCGGCAATTTCGCGGCGTGTGCGACGGTGGGCATGTCGGCCGGCTCGTCTGGCAACGAACGCGCGTGTGCGCCGCATGCGCCGAGCGCTGCGAAAATAGGCGGCAACCACGAATAAGCTCGCACGGACCTCATCAAGAATGTGGCATGCGGAGACAAAAAGGGCGACTTTTCCGGCATGCCGTTTCAAGCGGGCCTTCACGGGTGGGCGATTGCGCGTGCATCGGTCGTGATTCTTTATTTGGGCGTGCAGGGCGCGCTCATCGCGACGGCAGGCTCCCGCGCCGACAACGCTTTCGGGTTTCGCATGTTCAATGAATCATCGAGCCTGGAAGCGCATTTATTCCGCGAGGTCGACTCACCCAGCGGGCACGGCACCGTGCGCGTAGAGGCCCACGACGGCAAGTGGCGCACGAAAGACGATGCGGGGAAGTTGCATCGATTCGACTGGTACGACCGGGTCAAGAGTGGCGCGGTTTCTCCGCTCGACCAAAACGTGCACGCGAGCTACGGGGCGGCCGCACAAGTCGAGCGATTGCACGCCGCGCTCGACGACGTTGCCGCACACGTGAGCGGCGATTCGGAAACGCGCGCGCTCGTCTTGATCCTCGACGTCAGCAAAAACGGCAGACCGCCCGAACGCGCGGAATTCACCGCGAAGGTCGCGCAATGATCAAGCGGATAGAAGAATGGCTGAACGCGAGCGGTCGCACCGAGGTGCTCGGCGTGATGCGCATCGCGATCGGCTGTTTGCTCTTCACGCAAGCCTTCGACGCGTTCGGCGAGCTGCAACGTGTGGGTTACTTCGGCGACAATTTTCACATGCCGCTCATCGCAGATCGCTTCGTAGCGACACGTGCATTCTACACCTATATGCTCACGGCTAGGCTTATTTTAGCGGTGATTGTCGCGCTCGGCATTCAAGCCCGACCCGCGCTTTTTTTGAGCTCGCTCATGGGCATCTACGTTTTGCTCTGCGACAAGCTCGAGTTTCACCACAATCGTTACGCGCTCTTGCTCTACGCATTCATTCTCGCGCTCACGCCTTGCGACAAATCGTGGAGGCTCAACGGACGAAGGCAGAACGTCGATCAAGTCGGCCCGATGTGGGGCGTGTGGCTCGGTCGACTTCAAGTCTCGATCATCTATCTCGGCAGCGGCGGCTCGAAGCTGTTCGATCCCGACTGGCGCGACGGCACGATGGTGGCGCAACGCTTCGTTCGTTACGGCCACGAGGCGATCGACAAAGGCGTTCCGCAATTCTTCATGGATTTTTTGGCGACGCCGCTAATGACCGGCCTGATCGCGAAGGGCGCTATTTTCTCGGAGCTATTCATCGCGTTCGGTTTGCAATTCAAACGCACGCGCCGCGCGGCTTTGTGGTGGGGGATGATTTTTCATTTGATGATCGAGACCACCAGCGCGGTGGAGCTCTTCACGTACGTCACGCTCGTCGCATACGCATTTTTCGTCACGCCGGACGTGGGCGCGCGCAAATTCGAGTTCGACGGATCGCGTTGGCAGGGAAAATTCTTGGGTCGCACCATTCGCTTGCTCGACTGGTTTTCGCGTTTCGAGGTCAGCGCGTGGTCGACCGAGACCGCAACATCGAAACATTTGTGCGTGCTGACGAGGCGTGAAGGAACCCGCGTGACGGGCCTCGACGCGTGGGCCGGTGTCGCAGAGGCGACGCCACTTCTGTTTCTCGCGTGGGCGCCGACGTTCATTCTCGCAGGCGTTTTGCGACGCCGCGCGAAAGCGTGATGATCGATTCAAGTTTTGAATGAAGAGCTCCGTTCCACGACACAGAAGACCGTGGACAACACCAACCAAAGCCTCGCGCCTCACGCTGCAGCACCTTCGGCCCGTCCTCCTGCAACTTCGCCCGCAGCATCGCTCGATCCGCGATCGAGCCATTTTTACGGTGGTTTGCTGGCTGCCGCTGCAGTTCTCGTCGCAGGAGCCGCGATCTCGCAGTCGGCGTTTGGTGCAACGCGTGCGCACATGGCTGCTGCAACTGCGTCGCCACGCACCGATCACGGCATGGATGAACGATGGGGCGCCGGCACCGTCACCGTCGTTTTGGATGGCTCATTGGACGACATGGACCCGGCCGCGAAAGACGCCGTGACCGCCGCGTTCGGAGCGTGGATGAACAGCAGCACAAACGTGAACCCAGTGGTCGTGAATCGATCGACCGATCGCATCGGCGCTGCGCAGGACGGCGTGAATCGAATTTCGTTCGGCGTGATCGACATTCCGGGACACGAGAAAGACGTCGCGGCCACCATCAGCTACGCCGACGACGCAACGGGCGAGATCATCGAAGCCGATACCATTTTCAACAACGCTTACGCATTCCAAGTGATGCCCGGACAGGCTTCGGACAGCCGCGAATGCATCGGCGGCAAGTACGACGTGCAAGACGTGGCCACCCACGAATTCGGCCATTTTTACGGACTTGGCGAGGATCTGAGCGATCAGACGACGACGATGTTCATCACATCGAAGCCGTGTCAGACGCACAAACGAATGCTCAGCGAATCAGACGTGACATCGATGAACGGGCTTTACGCCGTCGCTTCGCCTTCATCCCAGACCTCGAGCACTGGCAGCTCTGCTTCGTGTGCGATTTCGCGACGAGGCTCGCATGATTTTTCTGGGCTGATCTTTTTCGGCGTCGCGATCTTCGGGCTCATGATCCGCCGCGGCACTTGCACTCGAATTTGTCGCGAACCATGAGCATGCAATCGCTTTTGGTGAGCCACTCTTGGCGATAGCTGTCAGTCGTCGGAATCCAGCGCGCGATGAATTGGCGCATGCCGATGGTGATGACGCCGCTCGCATCGACTGCCATCGAGCTCGGATAGAGCGCGTCGTAATTCGTGCGTGAAATCTCGTTGATGTCGCCGCAAGCCGTCACGCGATAGAGCGCGCCGGTCGTGAGAACGAACATGGATTCGGGAGAGTCGACCGCGAACGTTTCGGTCGCGCCGCCGAGATCGAGCCATTGCGAAACGGAAATGCCAGAGCCGCCGTGCGCGACTTTGAATAGATGACCGACCGACATTCCGAGATGTGCGAGGCCGGTGAGAACGATGGTGCCGATCCGCAAATCCGCGAAGCCGATCACGTTTTCGGAGCCGAGCTTTTGTCGCGTGCTCCCGTCTGTCGAAAATAAATAGAGCGCTCCGCCATATTCGCCAGCATCGAATCCAACCAAAAATCCTTCAGGTACCGCATGCACGTGATGCGTTCCGTGAAGCGCAGCTTCGTCTTTTTTGGTCGGATGAAATGGAAACGGCAGCGGATCGCCTTCGTCGTCTTTCGTTCGCAGCTGAACGTCGATCGCCTCATTTTTACGGATGATTAGCCATTCGCGTTGCGAGAGGTTCGCGCATTCGATCGTCTCGCTCGCCGGTGCTGGCGCATCGCGAACGACCCACGACGCGGGTGGCGGAGCGGCGCTCGTGATGGCGCGCGGATGCTCGATGTGCGACGGGCACGTTCCCGTAACTTGCGCCGATGCGGACGCTTTGGGCGGCGCGATGATTTTTTGATTCGCCGATTCTGAAGGACCACACGCGACAAGAGCGGCGCAGATCGAAAATGCGCCGAGTCGAGCCACGCGCAGGCGTTCAGAGTGAGCGTTCTTCACGAACGATTCAAGCTTAGGGCGTCGCGACGATTTGCGCGGGCGGTGCGGGCGGCGCGCCGAGCAAGCTCGCTTCGACCACGTCGGGCAGCGTGCGATACCGATGATAGAAGCTCGTGACCTTCACGACGTAATCGCGCGTTTCGCCGTATGGAGGAATTCCGCCGTAGCGAATGACGGCGTCTTCACCGGCATTGTAGGCAGCGACGGTGAGTGAGAGGTCGCCATTGAAATCATTCGCGAGGATTCGCAAGAACCTCACGCCACCGAAAATATTCTCGCGCGGGTCGTTGATGTCGCGCACCTGCAAACGATCTGCGGTGTCGGGCATCAGTTGCATCAAACCACGCGCACCAGCGACGCTGACCGCGCGCGGGTCGTAGTCACTTTCCACTTTGATCACCGCACGAACGAGCTGCTCAGGAATTTGGTAGAGCGCGCAGGCCTCGTGGATCAAATCGTCGTAGCGCGTGAACCGCGCGACATCGCGATCTTGCGGCATCACTGCAGGCCCGGCGCCATGCGGCGCGTCGGCGTGCATGTAGAGCTTGCCTGGGCCACCGGCGCGATTCGAGAAGTGAATGACTCCGTTCGCGTCCGTATAACTGTAGATGTCGGCGGTTGCGCTCCCCGAAAAAAGGAGAAGCGCAAGGCCCGGCATCAAAACGTCTCGAAGAGAAAAACGCACGCTGTCCTGAGATCGTGCCCAATCTGAGCAGCGTGCGCAACAATGCCGCTAATCGACCGAAAATCAGCGCCGATCAGTGATGGGCCGAAGCTGCCGGATGCACGCCCGCCGATGCGGCCGGGTGAGCCGCCGTAGCCGAAGATGCAGTGCCCGCGCGTGCCGATGCTGCTGCCGTGGCCGCCGTTGCCGACGAGCCCGGATGCGCGACGATGGTGCCGGTTCCCGCTCCTGCGCCATCGCAGAAATAGCGATCGCCGTGCGGCTCGTAGACGCACCCTTGCGCACCGCTACAAGTTTTGTGCGCGACGAATTTTGCGCTCTTGCAGATGAGAAGCGCTTTTTTGTCGGAGGTGCACGCTTCTTCGGATTCCGTGTCGCAGGAGTCGCCGAGCTGCGCGACCGAGTCGTCGCAATCGAATTCGATCTTGTGCTCGACCGGCTCTTCTTTGATGACGCATCCGTTCGGACCGCGGCATGCGTTGTAGGCGAGCATCTTCTTGTCTTTGCAACGCAAGACGAGCTGCTTGTCGGTGGTGCACGCGTAGTCGTCGTCGAAATGGCAGGCGTCGCCTTCATCCGAGATGTCGTTGTCGCAGGAGATTTTGTCGTCTGCGATCGTGCAGCCCTTCGGACCTTTGCAGGTCGATCCGACTTCGAATTTGTTCGAGTGGCATTCGAGCGCAGCTTTTTTGTCTGCGGCACAGGCAACGTCGTCGTTCGTCTCGCAGCCATCCGTCGCTGTTGCGAGACTGTTGTCGCAAGCGAAGCCCTGCTGAGATTGTTTGCAGCCGTCTGGCCCGCCGCAGCTCATTGCGGCGAACTTGTTGTCTGCACCGCAAAAAAGCCCGCTGGCCTTGTCGGTACAAATCTCCTGACCTGAATTGCATTTCGCGCCGACCTTCGGCTTACAGCCACCGAGAACGAGCGCCGCTACAGCAACGCCCGCTACAACCCATCGATTTCCTCGCATTTTCAAGCCTCCGCGTAAGGCCATGCAGCCATCGAATGCGCCACAAGGCAAGCCCTGATCGGAACGCACGAACATGTCGACGCGGGTTCGCACGCGGCACAGTCTCCCGAATGGCGACTAGTGATAGCGTGCCGTGCGATGGATTGGCAGGTGTCGGTCGAAGTGGCCGCTGGGATTTTCGGTCTGTATGTACTCTACAAGTTTCGACCGTTCTTCGGCGAGGCAGGCAGCGGCGCGGGACGCGGCGATTTGCGTGAGGCGCGCCTTCGTCTGACGAAAGCGACCAACGACGCCGAACGATTGGATGCGCTCCTCGCGGCGGGCGACGCATGCGCGCGCACCGTCGGTCTCGGTGGCGGCGCGTCGAGTTACTATTTTCGCGCGATGCGTTTGGCGCCGGCGAACGACGAAGTGATCGTGCATGCGGCGAGAAATTTGGAGCGTCGTCCGCGCATTTTGGAGACGCTTCTGTGGCGTCGCCTCGGCACTGAGCCTTGGACAGGCGAGCACACGAAAGCGACGCGCGCTGCGCTTCGTCAGCTGATTTCGATCTACACGACGAAGCGCCGAAGCGCGTTGCGGGCTCGCGCCATGGAGCGCGCGCTTGCGGCACTCGAAGCGACCGATACGAAATCGCCTGAAAAACAAGCCGAACGCGAGATTACGCCGCCCGCCACATCTCCTGACTCGCCTCCCGGCTCACTGAAGCACTGAGCGCTTTCTCACGAACGAGTCAGCTCGGCCAAAACACTGTCGGCAACGCGTGACGATGCCAGAGCGAAATCCAATCCATCAGCGCGGCTACGGTCACGTGGACCAAGAAGCCTTGATAGATGCTCTTGGTCTTCATGCTCAATGATCCGAGCGCGATGCCGGCTACGATCGCTCCGCACACTTCCAAATACGGCTTTCCGAAATGGATCATGCAGTACGGAACCGCCATCGCAAAGATGGCGCCCGACCCGAAGCTCTTTCGTAAAACGCCGAGCCAAAATCCGCGGAAGAACATTTCGAGAGCGAAGAACTGGACGAAGTACATCGCCTCCCACAGCAAAAAATCGAACCAGCTGCGCGACGACAGTTTGTAGAACGGGTAGTACGACCCGAAGTCCGGCTGACGGCTCACGACGAGAAGCGCAGGCACCACGACCACTAAAAACAAGCCGTAAATCCACGCGTGCGTGAAGAAGCCTTTCGTGCGCAAACCGAGATCGAGAAGCGAGTCTTTCGGGAAAAACAATTTGTAGATGGGAAACGGAATGAGCACGTATCCCGCCACGCGCGTGAAAACCCACCAGCCGAATCCGTAGAGCTCGTCGTACTTCACGAGATGAAACGCGTTGACGTGTTTGAGCTCGTACTTCGCCATTGCCGGGCGAAGGACTTCCTCGAAGAAACCGCGCTGCCCGAAATACTCCTGCATCGCGAGGATGAGCGCGCACATGACCATCGCCACAAGCGGACGCAGATCCGTTTTTCCCTGCGCCAAAATCTCCGCGCGATACTTTTGCGCGTCTTCGTCGAGCTCGCGCCACGTCTTCTTGAAAAATAAATAGAGGAGCGGAATGACCGTGAGTAGCGCGGGGATCGGAAATAAAATTTGTCCGAGACCACCGAACGCATCGAGACCCGATTGTCCTTCCACAGCGTGCGGACGCAGTAAAAATCCGGCGATCACGTCGCGCGCCCTTCGGCGACGGTGATGGCGCGTTCGAGTCGGGCGATCGAAACATCGCGCCCGATCACGTCCATGATTTCAGCGAGCCCGATGGTTGCCGTGCGTCCGGCAAGCGCAACGCGCATCGGCTGCATGATGTCTTTGAAGCCTTTTTCTTTTTCGGCAGCAACGCACGCGTCGTTGATTTTTTTGAGCGCGTCGAGATTCCAACTCGCCGAATCGATCGCGTTCGCACCATCGAGCAACATACGAATGCGCGGCGCGGCTTCCGGCACGAGCACTTTTTTCGCCGCTTCTTCGAGCTCTGGAGGCTCACGAAAAAGATAGTCGAGCATCTGCGCCGCTTCGACGAACGTGCGCGCGCGCGCTCGAACACCGTGCCTCAACGCTCGCTCGAGCTTCGTAGAGTCGATGTTGAAAATGCCCTTTTCCCCGAGAAATTCCTTCGCCAACTGCGTGTAATTTGCATCCGATGTCAGCAGCTCGCCGCTTTGATCGTTGTCCTTCATGTGCGCTTGCTGAATCGCCAAGAATTTTTTTGCGTCGAATTTGCCGTCGCCACGCCCGCACGCTTCCCAATTGAACGCGTTGACCAGCTCCTGCTTGCTGAACACTTCCTGGTCGCCGTGTGACCAACCGAAGCGCACCAAATAATTCAGCACCGCGTCCGGCAAGTAACCCTGATCACGATACTCACCGACGCTCACCGCGCCGTGACGCTTGGAAAGCTTCTCGCCGTTCGGTGCGAGCATCATCGGCAGGTGCGCAAAATCCGGCGGCTTCGCACCG
>JBDTFL010000320.1:0-5772 GCA_039937955.1 Polyangiaceae bacterium
GAGAGCGTCGTCGCCGGGCAGCTGCCGGGCGGAACGAACGAGTCGCCGTTTGCGTCGCGCGGATTTCCGCTGTCGGCTGCGGAGTCCGCGACGGTGCCGTCGGTGCTTGCGTCACCTTGCCCGAACGAGGTGTCGCCCGAGGACGACGAGCACGCGCCGAGCGTTCCGCCGGTCAAAAGACTCGCCGAAGCGAGGAGCCAAAAAATTCGCGAGCGCTGCATGTGCTCAATCTCCCTCAGCCGCCGTCATCAGTGCTGCCGCCGTCCACCGTTGGATCGCCGCAGAAGTAATCGTCGAGGCGCGCAATGTAGCTCCACACGTCTTCGCTCGCACCGCCATCTTCGTAGGTCTGTCGATAACAGATGGCGTCGGCGCCACCAGCGTCTTGCGCGCATGCGACCGTGGCAGCGCCTGCGAACGGTTTGCATCCGCCGAGCAAGGCTGCGTTCTCGCACGTGGCGAGGTCGGTGAGATTGGATGCGGAGGCGTCGCTGCTCGACGCGCAATTCGCGCCGCACGCAAGATTTTGGCAGTTTTCGGCTTGTTGGAGCGATGCGCCGCAGCCCGTTGCGCTTTGGCCCTCACCGAGCGCGAGCGCGAGACAGCCGGGCAAATTCGGCGTGCCGTTCATGCCGCTCGTGTCGTAGACGATGGGTCCCCAGTTCGCGTCGGTCTGCTTCGTTTCGAGGCACGACAAGCACGTTGCGCCGGCGCCGCTCGCGAACATGTTGCACGCGATCGGGTTCGAGTTTTTTTTGCAGTCGATGTACTCCTCGAGCAGGTCGTCGTCGCACTTGCCTTGATACGTTCCGGCAGGCGGATGGTAGTCGCCGCCCGTGAAGCTCGACACGTCTCCCGGCACGCACGAGCTCGCGATCGCGTCGCTCGAAATCGCTGCGTCGGATGCCGCCGTTCCGGAGTCGGCTCCGGTGGCGCCGGTGCTGTCGTCGCCCGACCCGCACGACGCCGATGCGATGACCAACGCCGGAACGAGCGCCGCGCAAACACTCAGCGTGCGTGCGACTGTCCAACGAAGATCCGTCGAAGAAACAAGCGTCATCCGAAGCCCTCGAAGCAAGATTACGAAAGAACAACTAGCCTGACGTCGTTCGCCCCACCGCGCAAGCATGACAGCTTTGTCACGCGGAGGATTCAATCGGGGACTTTTCGTGGGGCAAGCGTCGTTGCGTAAAGGACAATGAAGGCGACGAGCAAAAACGCTTCGATCTTCGAGATGGATTCGGCGAGCGCGTGTGCAGATTCGAGCTGCAAGCCCAGGTCGCCGACGCCGCGAATGGCGCCGCCGCGATGCAGTGCTTCGACGCGTGGCGAAACGATCAGCCCTTCGTAGAGCGCGAGGACTCCGGCGAGCATGAGCGCGGCGCCACGCGCGAGGTCGAGGCGCGAAAGCTTGGGGGTGATCTTCACGCGCCACAATTCGCAAAAAAGCACGACGGCCGCGGACGTGATCGCGATGGCGTCGAACCGACGAAAGACGACGGTCATGGCGTCGGCGCTGGTGGGTGCCGGGACGATCGAAAAAACGATGGGAGCGACGACCGCTCCGAGCGTGAGCATGCCGCCGAGCCAAAGCGCGAGCGCCATGATGGTGGCAATGTGCGAAGCGAGCGTGAGGAGATTTTTCATCGAGATTTCAGCTGATTTTTACGTGTATTTTACACATACATGCGCACGCCGTGATCGGAGTCGTGAGTTCCGATTTCGAAGGCGGCGCGCGTCGAGCGGACCTCGAACGGCGCGCGACCGGAGAGCGCGAGCGACAGACGAATCGTGGCGAGCTTGGAGTTCAGGCAATAGGTTATGGGGCCGGCCGGGTTCGCGTAGTAGAGGCCGACGAAGCGATTCGTTTCGCAGCTCACCTCGCCTTCGATCTTCGCGAGCGAGTTGCGCGCAGCGAACGTCCATTTTTTCGGGTCCTCGTGCGTTCGGAGATCCGAGCTCGAAGCGAACGTGACCGCGGCGCCATTCAAGTCGTAGCGCGCGCCGTTGTGCCGCACGTAGAACGACGACATCATTTTCGGTGCTTTGAACGGGCCGAGAGCGGGCTTGCCCGACATCGCTTCGAAGACGACATCTTCGCCGCCGTCCCATGCGTTGCAGTGCACCCACGCGTACACCGGCGTGTTCTTCGATCCCCAATTGTGACCGAGGAGCGCGGGCCACGCGTCGAGGTCCCAGGACTCGTCTCCCACGGTGACGTTTCCCGAAACGCGTGCGTCGAGCCGCGGTGAAACGTATTTTTGCGCGGGCAATTTCCCTTCGTACATCCAGCGCGCGGGCAAATGCACGAGCGCCTCACGGCTGCCGCCGATGCTCAGATCCCAGCTGATTTTACGGTCTCCGGTGCTGATGGCACCGCGCGAGAATTCGTTCGTCATGCGGATCAAATCGTCACCGACCGTCACGTCGACGCCGTCTCTCGAAAAGCGAGCGCGTGAAAATGGAACTTGCTGCTTCACCGCGACGGGTGGCCGGTCGTCCGAGAATGCGATGGCCCATGCCTCGGCAATGGCAGCGCTCGGATCTTTGGCGGAGGCGAAGATGGTTCCGCGTACCCAAATGGCGCGGGCGCGTTTCGGGTCGTTCGCTTTCAAGAAATAACTCTCGACGATCGGCGTTGGTGCACGCGCGTCGAAGATCACGCCTTCGTAATTCGGCATCATGAGTCGATCTCCTCGAGAGCGGTTTTGCGCAGATCGGGGTCGATGTCTTTGTCGCCGAACGCTTCGATCGCCGCACGCAAACCTTGGAGCTTCGCGCGACCCGCCGCGACCACTGCTGCGTCGCGCTGCTCGCGTTTGGGCGATCGTAAATCGCCGGTAATTTCTGCTATTGCGCGCGTATTTCCCAAACGCGCGAGCGCGATGCGTGCATGAAACGCGCACGTGTCGCGGACCTTGGCGGTGATTCCCCAAGCGCGGCGCTCGAGCTCTTTTTCCAATTCGTGCAGACCGAGCTCGCCGCTGATTTCGACGGCCTCTCTCTCGTCTTCTTTTTGAACTTTGACGGTACCGAGCACGACGCTCGTGATCAATTTTTTGCCGGAGCCACGTTTGGATTTCGCGAGCACGATGGCGGCGGCGATGGCCACGTGTGACGACTCGTCGGAGAGCATTTCTTCGGCGCGGTCGGCGACTTTTTCGCGCATCGGCAAATCGCGAATGCGATCTTCTGCGGAGCGCAGCGCGATGTAGCGAACATTTTCGTCGGAATCTTTCGATGCACGAACGAGGGCGTCGGCCGCGTCGTCGGCTTCGGCGATGCGCGCGAACGCGATCACCGCTTGAAAACGCACCTCGGCGCGCTTGTCTTCCAACGCACGACGCAAACGCGGCAATGCGCGGGTGTCGCGAATTTCACCGAGCGCGACGATCGCCATTTGACGAACCATGGCGTCGTCGTCCTCGATGCTCACCAGCAATTTCGGCAGCGCCTCAATCGCAGTCAGATCCGCCAACGCCACTGCCGCTGCTGCTCGCACGTTCGGCGCTTCATCCTCGAGCGCTTTTTCCAATGCCGTGATCGCGCGTGATCGATTTGCAGTGTCGCCGCTGACCGCTCGCGCCAAATCGCTCGCCGCGGATGCGCGCGTGTCCGCCTTGGTCGACGTGAGATCGCGCAGGCTCGCTTCGAGCGTGCGCGGCAAAAGCGGAACGAGCATGGCGTTACTCTCTCACGTTTTTAGCAGCGGTTCCGGCGACCAAAAGCGCGACGCTGGTCACGAAGATCGCAATCGATCCGGCCGCGAGCACGTGAGGCGCGCGGAGCATCGCCGCAACACCTTGACCGAGCACATCACCGAGCGACACGCCGTCACGCGGACCAAAGCCCAAAAATGAGAGCGCCGCTTCGCTGATCAACACCGAAGCTGCGGTCGATCCGAGCTGGACCGCCGCGGTGCCGATCACGTTCGGCAAGATGTGACGCAGAACCACCGCTCGCGATTCGAGGCCCAATGCAAAGGCTGCTTCGACGAACGTCGCTCTGCGGAGCACACGCGTTTCGGCGAGCGCGAGTCGGGCAAACGGTGCCCATGCGGTCAACGCGAACACGACGCCGAGATGAAATCGGGTGGGCGTCCGAACCGACGCCAGCACCGCGAGCGCCAACAAAAAGGACGGGAACGCTTGCGCGAGATCACACGCGCGCTCGACGGCTCGCTCGAAAAACCCGCGACGCAGAGCTGCGGCTGCACCGAGCGGCGTGCCAATCGCGAATCCAATCAACGCTACGATCACTGCTAAAAACAAGCCTCGCAGCGCTCCCCACGAAATCACGGCGAGGAGATCGACGCCCGCTTCGCCGGCACCGAGCCAATGGGCAGAAGACGGCGAGGCCCACGCGATGTTCGGATCGAGACGACCCGCGTTGCTCGGTGAAATGGAAATTGCGACGAGGATGGCGAGCGCCACCAACGCGAGCGGCATTAGTCGAACCAAGCGTGAAGCGTTCATGCGCGCACCCGCGGATCGGTCA
Organism: Polyangiaceae bacterium; assembly: GCA_039937955.1. Taxonomy (GTDB): domain Bacteria; phylum Myxococcota_A; class Polyangia; order Polyangiales; family Polyangiaceae; genus JAICXU01. The sequence continues at coordinate 4,498 of JBDTFL010000320.1, forward strand.
TCGCGTGGATCGCCTCGCCTGCCGCTTGCGCGATCACGAAGAGCGCAGCTGCTGCAACGACGGCGGCCTCGAGCACCGGAAAATCGCGTGCGGAATACGCTTCCAAGATCAGCGTGCCCAAACCTGCGCGCTCGAACAAACGCTCGAGGACGATGGCGCCACCGAGCAACGCGCCGAGCTGCGTGGCGATCACCGTGATGATCGGACCGAGCGACGCCGGCACCGCATGTACGACCCAAACACGAAATTCGTCGCCGCCTTTGGCGCGCACGACCGCGAGCATCGGCGTGCGTTCCAGATCGCGAAGCGCAGCACACGCGATGCGACCGACATGCGCCGCAAGTGGAAATGCGAGTAGCGTGGACGCGAACAAAAGTCCTGCAGCGCCGGCGTCCGGATCACCAGGCAACGGAACGACGCGCAAGCGGGCCGCCAAAACATACGTGACGAGCGGCGCAAACGCGACGAGCGGAGTTGCGGCGATCCCCACGAAAATAGGCTCGATCCACGATCGACGACGGCCGAGCCACGGACCCATCGCGAGCACGGCGCCGCCGATTCCGAGCACCGCGCCGATCGCAACTGCAGCTCCCGCGAGCGCGCTGGTCGGGCCCATCGCCTCCACCACTCGCGCGGTCGCCGTTACGCCCGGATGACGAAGTGATTCGCCGAAATCCAAACGCGGAAGCTCTTTCAAAAAATGTGCATACTGCACATAAAGAGGACGATCGAGCTCGAGACGAGTGCGCAATAGCGCGAGCTCCGACTCCGTTGCTTGATCGCCCAGCACGAGCCTCGCGGGATCACCCGGCAAGAGTCTCAGCGAAAAAAAGACGGCGCTCGCGATGGCAACGAGAACCGCGACCGACTGCAGCGCGACCGAGAAAATGCGGCGCGTCAGCCCGTCAGCCGCCATCGCCCCCGTCGCCTGCGTCCGCTCCGGCATCGACTGGCGTCATGATGATGTTTGCGTCCGGCTGCGGGCCTGCGTCGATCGGTGTGTACGGCGTGCCGCCGGCGGGTGGGTTCGGGCTGCACACTTGCGGCGCGGATGCGTCTTCTGGCGTGACGTCGCTCTCGATGTACGGGCCCGGAATGCAAATGTGCTGGCCTTGATCGTCATCCAAAATGAGCGCGTTCCACGGCGGCCCTTTGGGATCGGCGCAAATGTAGCCTTCGTCGGTGCGGCAATCGGAATCTTGCGAGCACTGTTTCATGCACGCGGACTGCGCAATTCGTGACGGTGCGCGGTCGGTGTATGCGCAGCCGGGCCCC
>JBDTFL010000321.1:0-3341 GCA_039937955.1 Polyangiaceae bacterium
GTAAACCGGTTCTAGCAACACCGCTGGCGGCATTCTCGAAAGAGCGTTTTGCCGGCGATTACTGAAAGAAGACGAGAAAAAATATGGCTCGATACATCGGCCCGGTCTGCAGACTCTGCCGCCGGGAGGGCATGAAGCTCTTCTTGAAAGGGGAGCGCTGCTACACGGAAAAGTGCGCGTATACGCGTCGTCCGTATCCGCCCGGCCAGCACGGCCAGGGGCGCATCAAGCTTTCGGAGTACGCAGTCCGTTTGCGAGAGAAGCAAAAGGTCCGTCGCGTTTACGGCGTCTTGGAGCGTCAGTTCCAGGCGTATTACGCGAAGGCCGCCAAGAGCAAAGGCCGCACCGGTGAAGAGATGCTCGCTCTCCTCGAGAGCCGTCTCGACAACGTCGTGCATCGTCTCGGTTTCGCGACCACGCGCCCTGAAGCGCGTCAGCTCGTGAAGCACAATCACATCCTCGTGAATGGCAAACGACTCAACATCCCGAGCGTGATTCTCCGCGCCGGCGACAAGATCGAAATCCGTGAGGAGAGCCGCAAAATTCCGCAGCTCAATGCGTCGCTCGCTCAGGTCGAAAAACGCGCGTCGCTCAGCTGGCTCGAGCTCGACAAAGCGAACTTCTCGGGCGTCTTCAAAGGCTCCCCGGTCCGCGACGAATTGAACGAGCCCGCATTCCGCGAACAGCTCGTCGTCGAATATTACTCTCGCTGATTCGCGAGGGCGCTTCGGTCGCTCTCATCCCGCCCAGCTCCGTTTCGAGCTGCGCTCCGTGCTCACCGGCTTCAGCCGGCTCCGCGCGGTGCTCGCTCGAAGCCTCGCTGGATGGGCGATAGCGGACCGAATCGACCACGCGAATTGCGGCGTGGTTGGCCACAAGAACTAAAAACGAAATCAAATACAAGAAACAGAAAACACGGGCTGGCAACGGAAACGATCGGCGAGCGGGTTCAAAGACGCTTCGTGATTGCCGCGTGAATTCATAAGAAAGAGGAGACAGCGAATATGAGCCAAAACATGCTGACACGTAACTGGCGCGACCTGATTCGTCCGCGTGGAATCCAAGTCGAGCAAGAGACGCTCACGGATTTCTACGGCAAGTTCACCTGCGAGCCGCTCGAGCGCGGATACGGCATCACGCTCGGTAACTCGCTTCGTCGCGTTCTCCTCTCGTCGCTTCAGGGCGCAGCCATCACGGCCATCAAGGTCGACGGCGCGCTCCACGAGTTCACGACGGTCGGCGACGTCGTCGAGGACGTCACGGACATCATCTTGAACCTCAAGGAGGTCGTTCTCTAAGCATCGAGCGCGAAGACCTACTCGGTTCGCATCGACAAGACCGGCCCGGGCCAAGTGCTGGCGAAGGACATCAACGTGGTTGATGGCCTCACGGTTTTGAATCCGGATCACCTCATCGCAACGCTCGATAAAAAGGGCCCGCTCGCGATGGAGCTCACCGTCGGCGTCGGCCGCGGTTACGTTCCGGCAGACAAGAACAAGACGGCAACGATGTCGATCGGCACCGTCCCCGTCGACTCGCTCTTCTCACCGATCCGCAAGGTGAACTACACGGTCACCAATGCGCGCGTCGGTCAGCAGACCGATTTCGACAAGCTCTCGCTCGAAGTTTGGACGAACGGCTCGGTCCGCCCGCAAGACGCAGTCGCGTACGCGGCGAAGATCATGAAAGAGCAGCTCACGATCTTCATCAACTTCGAAGAGACCGAAGAGACGCACTACTCGGTTGGCGGCGGCGAAGACGAGCCGCTCAACGAAAATCTGTTCCGCAGCGTCGACGAGCTCGAGCTCTCGGTGCGCTCCGCAAACTGCTTGCAGAATGCAAACATCACCCTGATCGGCGAGCTCGTTCAGCGCACCGAGCAGGACATGCTCAAGACGAAGAACTTCGGCCGCAAGAGCCTGAAGGAAATCAAAGAAATCCTCGCAAATATGGGGCTTTCGTTGGGCATGAAGATCGACAACTGGCCGCAGATGCTGGAGCGTTGGAAAGCTCAGCAGGCGCAGGCTTAATTTTTTCGCGGAAAGAAAAAGGAACTCGTCATGCGTCACAAGAATTCGGGTCGTAAATTCGACCGCAACACGTCCAGCCGTCGCGCGATGTTTCGTAATCTCGCGGCCAACCTGGTTCTCCATGAGCGGATCGAAACGACCGACGCGAAGGCCAAAGAGCTTCGCCGCGTCGCAGAGAAGCTCATCACGCGCGCCAAGCGGCTCGGCAAGCTCGCGTACACCAAGCACGACGATATGTCGGCAAGCGATCAAGCAAAGCGCCTTGCTGCACAACGCGTCGTGGGCAGCTTCGTGACCCGATTCGGTACGCGCGTCGAAGCTGACGGTGAATCGAAGAAGGTCGATCTCGTCGAGAAGATCTTCTGCGATCTCGCAAAACGCTTCGAGAGTCGCGCAGGCGGCTACACGCGGATCATCAAGTTTGGTCCGCGTCGCGGCGACGGCGCACCGATGTCGCTCATCGAGTTCGTCGACGAAGGCGCACCTGTGGAGGCGAAAGCATCTGGCGGAAAATCCGGCAAAGCAAAGTCGAAAAAAGCGACTGCAGCAGCGCCGAAAGAAGCCGCGAAAGCGGAGTGACTCTCATCTGAAATAAAAAAGCCGAGCGACGCGCAGGCGTCCAGGCGAGCAGTGGCGGTTCCGGCAAAAACTGGAGCCGCCGTTTTCTTTTTGTCCTCGCTGGCGCGCGACCGTCGAGAAGTTCATCGAGCACATCCCTGGCGTCGATGGCGGTGACGTTCCGAACTGCGACGTTCCGCCGACAACGGTTGCGTGCAACTCCACGCCCCACGTTATCAACGGTTTGCCGTAAAAAAAGCTAGATTTGCGATCGACGATTTCGTATCCACAAAAAGCATCGCCAAAAAATGCGCCGTTGGGCGCAGTCACGTCGGTTGCTCGGGGTGACCGGCGCGCCTAGATTACTTGGGTGAAGTCGCGCGATTTGATTGCCGCCATCGAGGCTTGCTACCGCGTCGAATCCGATTTTCGCACGTGGCTCTCCGGCGTCCATGATGCTGTCGGCGCGCTCCTCGATCACGGCATGGGAACCCTGACATACCGCTACGACCTGCTTTCACCCTGTATGACGGTGCACGAGACGCTGCAGAACAACGCGCCGATGGACGTCGAAGGCGTACAAAGAGAGATTTCGCGAATCCCGTCCGCCATTTTAAGAGACGTCTGGCGCGCGGTTCCGTGCGGCAGCAGCGGGGAGATCGAGCAGTTTGAGAGTCATGACTCCGCCGAAAAGCAGGGGTTCGCGGCGATCTTCGACCGCTACTACACGCCCGTTGGCGTGCGCGACAGCAT
>JBDTFL010000322.1:0-6179 GCA_039937955.1 Polyangiaceae bacterium
GTAAGCTTCCGAAATCGCGGTCGAGCCGCTCGATGCGTCGACGATCGTCGAGTCCTCGCGCAGCCAGCCGTTCACGAGCGCATACAAGAAGAGCGAACGCGCGAGGCGATGTTTGAGGCTGCCCGACGGATGACTCGATTCGTCTTTCAAGTAGAGCGTGATGCCCGGCCACGGCAGAGCGACGGGGATGAGATGCGTGTCGCTCGAGCGCTGCACGTCCGCTTCGATGCGGCGCACCGCCTCGTCTGCCCACGGCCGATGAGAGAGCGAAGACGCGCTGGCGGTTGGTTTCATGGCAAAGACCATCGTACATCGCCAAAGCGTGGGCGACGTCGACGACCGACGCGCTTTGGTCTGCGTGACGTCGCTTGCGCCAGCACTGCGCACGCCTCGTTTTCTCGCGTGCGAATGATGCTCAATTCACGTGGTATTCTTCCTCGGCGTCATGATCACCGTCGGCGATCCCCTCGACGTGACCCCCGAGGTGTACGAAACCCTGCGCTTGCTCGCGCGTCGTCAGCTCCGTAAAGGAGGCGGCAACACGCTCGATACGACCGGGCTTGTTCACGAGGCGTGGATCAAGCTCTCGAACGGCGAAGCCTCGTTCGAGAGTCACGCGCATTTTCTGGCGGTCGCCGCGAAAGCGATGCGACAGATCTTGGTAGACCATGCACGGCGTCGCGGCTCGAAGAAGCGTGGCGAAAATCCGCCGCTCTCCGATTCGATGCTGTCGTCGGTCGGCGAAGAGACGCGCGCCGACGAAATTTTGTTGATCGACACGGCGCTAACGAAGCTCGAGGAGCTCGACGCACGTCTCGCACGCGTCGTCGAGTGGCGCTTCTTCGGCGGCCTCGAAGAGAGCGAGATCGCGCGTGGCCTCGAGGTCGATGTGCGTACGGTGCGACGTGACTGGCGCAAAGCGCGTGCATTCATCGTCGCGCATCTCGCGGGAAAAGGCGCAGACGGGTGAAGGGCGACGTCGACCTCGAGCGGCTGCGTGCAGCGATGGCGCTCCTCGACGACGTGATGGATCTCGCGCCCGAGGCGCGAACGGCTCATCTCGATGCTCACTGCAAAGATCCGGCGTTGCGCGACGAGGTCGATGCGTTGCTGCGCGCCGATGCCGATGAATCGGAGCTGCTCTCCCAATCGCCGCACGTCGACCTCACGGCATTCGTGGATCGCGCCGCGTCGGTCGCGCAGCGCGCATCCGCAGGAGAGCGCGTCGGTCCCTTTCGTCTCGAGTCATTTCTGGGACGCGGAGGAATGGGCGAGGTTTGGGCTGCCGTTCGCGACGGCGCCGATTTCGAGCAGCGCGTTGCCGTCAAGCTTCTCGCCGTCGGGCTCGACCCCGACTCGTCCGCGCTTCGTTTTCGCCGCGAGCGGCGCATCCTCGCGCGTCTCACGCATCCGAGCATCGCGCGGCTGCTCGATGGTGGCATCGAATCAAGCGGCCAGCCCTGGCTTGCGATGGAGCTCGTCGAGGGGCGCACGCTCACCGATCATTGCGCGGAGAAGAAGCTCGGCGTCGAAGCACGCCTCCGCATTTTCGTCGATGTCTGCGACGCGGTGCAATTCGCGCATCGCAACCTCGTGGTTCATCGTGATCTAAAGCCCGGCAATATTTTGGTGAGCAACGACGGCGCGACCAAGCTGGTCGATTTCGGAATTGCGAAGTTGCTCGAGGACGACGCCGACGACGACGCGCCTCTCACGCGTGCGGGCGAGCGGCCGATGACGTTGGACTACGCGGCGCCCGAGCAGCTCCGCGGAGATCCCGTGACGACAGCGAGCGACGTCTTCGCGCTCGGGATGATCCTGTACGAGCTGCTCACGGGCGCGCGACCATATAGAGATGCGAGCAAAAATCGTCGCGCCGTGGAAAACGCGATCCTCGAAGCCGCGCCGATCAAGCCGAGCTCGCAGATCGCGGAGGACGACACGACGTCGCGACGACCTGCGACGCCATCCGCAAGCGCGCTTCGTCGTCGGCTGAAAGGGGATCTCGACGCGATCGTTTTGAAAGCGATGCGTCCGGTGCCGGAGCAGCGCTATCCGTCGGCCGAGGTGCTCGCGACCGACGTGCGCCGTCACTTGGAGGGAGCGCCGGTCTCGGCCCGCGGGGATGCCACGCGATACGTGATCGGACGCATGGTGCGTCGGCATCGCGCCACGTTCGCATTCTCGATCGTGCTTTTTTTTGCCCTGATCGTGGGCCTCGTCGGAACGTTGTGGCAAGCAGCACGCGCACGTGAGGAGGCTCGCAAAGCCGAGCGCGCGGAGGCCTTTCTCGTCAGCATACTCAAGGCTTTTGATCCGTCGGAGCGTGGCCGTGATCCGCTGACGTCGCGCGACATTCTCGAGCGCGGCGAAGCACGAGCCCAGACCGAGCTCGCGGATCAGCCGGAGGTGCAAGCACGCCTGCTTCGTACCTTCGCGCAGACGTGGTTCGATCTCGGAGATTACGAGCGCGCCATTCCTCCAGCAGAACAAGCGCTCGCGACGCAGCGGCGCGTGCTCGGCAGCTCGAACATCGAGGTTGCGAGAAGTCTGATTCTTCTCGGTGACATTTCCTACGACGGGTCGCACTACGACGATGCGATGGCGAAGTACACCGAGGCGCTCGGAATCGCGGAGCATGCACAAGGAAATGGTCTCGACACTGCGAACGCACTGAACGGCGTTGCCGGCGTCGAGCGTCGCCTCGGTCATTTCGCCGATGCCGAGGCGCACCGACGAAGAGCGCTCGGCGTCTATCGCAGCACTCTCGGCGACGACGCGCTTCCGACCGCAGAGGTCACGAACGATCTGGCTGTCCTCCTCGGCGACGAGGGTCAGCTCGACGTGAGCCTCGACATGCAAACACGCGCCTGCACGTTGCTCGAGAATGCTCACGATCACGATTCGAAGCATCGCGACGTCCTTCGTTGTCGCTACAACGTCGCGCGCGATCTCATCGAGCTCGGGAGGCCGGTGGAAGCGGAGACGCTGATCCGCAACGTGCAACGCGATTCGGTCGGCGAAGGACAGTCGGGGAAGGCCCGCGAGCTCGAGCTCATCGAGATGCTCGGTCGTGCTGTCGATGCACAAGGACGTTACGACGAAGCTGCGAAGCTCTTCGATGACGTCGCGACCCGCGCGCCGACGACGCTCGGACCAAAGTCGGCTGTTCTCGCGGAGTCGCTCGCGTATCAAGCGGTCACGCTCGTGCACGCCAAGCGACTGGGTGAGGCCGAAGCAACGGCGAGGTTGGGCGTCTCGTTGTGTGTCGAGCGCTATGGCGACGACTTTCATGCTGCGCGTGCGCGTTGGGCGCTCGGGACTGCGCTCGCTGCGATGGGGCGCCGCGATGACGCACGGAACGAGCTAAAAACAGCCCTTTCAACGCAAGAAGCCGTTTTCGGAAAAGAGAGCTACGAGACCGAGCGGACGCGCGCCGAGCTCGCGCGGCTCGACCGGATTCCATAACTCCAAAAATATTTTCGGTGTGCGTGTCCTGTCCCGTGCCCGTCTTGCGTGATTCCTAGAGAGAGCATCCGAAGAGGAGCTTTCTTCACGCTTATTTCCGAGAACACGGAGAAAAAAATGACAACCCGATCTGCGCTTGCCGTTCTGTCGTTGATGATGCTCGTCGGCGCCGCCAGTGGATGCTCGAGTAGCTCTCCATCAAGCACGTCGAGCGGAACCGGTGGCGGCAATAGCGTCTGCGCCGCAATTTCGCAGGCCGATGCCCAAGCGATCCTGAGCCGTCCCATTACGAGCTTGCAAGACTTCAGTGCCGAGCAGAGCTGCGTCTTCAAGTATAGCGGCGGGTCGCAGGGCGACAGCTTGCAGATCGACTTCAACACCAACGATGCCGACAAGAGCAGCTACAACAATCTGTCCGCAGGGCCGAGCGACGGCGGCGACAACGGCGACCACCCGCTCTCCGGCGTCGGCGACGAAGCTTATTGGAACCAGGCCGTCTCCGGAATTTCGATCCCCGCGATCTCGGCGCACAAAGGGAATGTGACGTGCGTCATCCAACCACCGGACGCGCCCGATTCGACCTGCAAGACAACGCCTGCAGACACACCGCTCGGAATCGGCGTCACGGAAAGTGACGGTGCGGCTTTCGCGCAACTCTTGGGCAAGGTTTGCAACGACGTCTTCGCCGCAGCGCAGTGATCCGAGCCGAGAGCAAGGAGCGACGATGAACGTACGACTAGGCTTTAAAATAGGCAGTCTCAGTGCATGCGCGATTTTGGCGATGGCGATCGCAGCGGGCTGCTCGAGCAGCTCCTCATCTGGATCAACAAACCAATCGCACAACCTTCAAGCGCACTCCCCACTCAGTAAATTTACGCACACCTTGGTCTCAAAATCGTTGTCAGGCTCCGATCAGGGGAAAACGACGTCGAGCGGAATCAGCGAGGTGACGGGCCCGCCATCGAATAGGGGCGTCCCGAGCTGCTCATACATGTTGTATCCCCAGCATTTTACGGCGCCATTGCGATCGAGCGCGCACACATGCATGGCCGCCCCACCGGAGGCGAGCTCCACGATGTTCGAGAGCGACGAAACCTGCGTGGGGACCCAAACGGGATACACACCTCCGCCGTCCGCATAAGTGATGGCGTCGGAGCCATAGTAATTGTTGCCCCAGCACCAAACGGAGCCGAATTGATCGAGCGCACAGAATCCGTACGAATGCGCCACGAGCTGCTTGAAGATCACCCCCGAAGGCATGACGACCGGCGCGGGGTTCGGATCGAATTGGCCAGAGTCGACGTCACCGCGTCCCAGCAATGACGTGCCATTGCCAAATGCGGTACCGCCCCAACAATGAACGACGCCATCACTCGTGAGCGCGCAGCTGCCTGGCTCGGCGGCTGCGATCTGTACGACGTTGTCGAGACCATCCAGCTCTGCGGGCACGACGTCCTGCAGACCACCGTCGGTAGCTAAGCGTCCACTGCTTCCGAAAGTGGGACGTCCCCAACACCAGACGTGCTTGTCGATCGAGATCGCGCAGATGTCGACGCCTACCGACACTTGCGTGAACGTCGTGGGCGCGATGATGGTGGTCGGCACCGAAACCTGCGGCCCTAAAACGGGGCTGACTTCTTTGAAGCCGTTTCCCCCCCAGCATAAGATGTCACCGGTTTGTTCGACCGCGCACGCAGTGTCAGCGCTCGCGGACACCTGCATGACTGGACCCGGCAACAAGACCGGCGCCGGAGTTGGATCAACGAAGTCAGGGCCCGCATCACCGCGACCGAGCTGTCCTTCGTTGTCGACTCCCCAACAGAGAACGCCGCCATCGGCGATCAGCGCGCACGTAAAACCGTTCGTAGCCGGATCGTAGAAACCACCAACCGCAACGCTCTTCACGTCGTGCAAGCCGGGCACGGTGGTCGGCGTCGCGACGTTGACGAATGCAACCGTGTTCGCGTCGGGCGAACCGAATCCGAGCTCGCCGTTATTGTTGCTGCCCCAACAGCGCACCGTCGAATCGCTCATGATCGCGCACGAGTCATGTCCGTTGGCCGCGAGCCCGACGACGCATGCGCCACTCGCACACGGCGCATCGGAATTGGCGTCGAACGGCGTGACTGCATCGCCGACGTTCGCATCACTCGCGTCACTCGGGGTCGAAGTGTCAGCCGTGGCTGCATCGTCGAATCCGCTCGAGACCTCAGTGTCGTCGCCTTCGCATGCGCTCGCGCCGAGCAGCGCAATGCTCAGCGCCGTCACCGCAACTACCCACCAGGCATGGGCGCGAGTCTTTTTCATTTCCCCCCGTTGATTGTCGCATGGGCGCTGGGGAGCAGGCGATTCCCCCAAAGCGGTGGGCGCTCTCCTAACAATGGCAGTGGACGTGCCGGCGAAGGTTTTGCGCGCAAGGGATCAAACTCGGTGCCCTCGATGAAGTTCGAATGAAGCCGAAGATTGAATGAACCGGTGGCGGCGCATCTGGAGACGCGTTGTACGCCGCTGGTCACGAAGACTGCAGCGTTGAGAGCGAGCGCGAAGCGTCTCGAGAGCAGTCGTCGGCCGTCGAAGCTAGCGACCGATCTCCAGCCGGACTATTCGCCAGGCACCCCCGCGTGCTCAACGGCACAAAACGAAGTGGGGGCCGAAAGGAGATCGGTCATGCGGAGCATAGGATTGGATCTTGGGGCGCGCCACATTGCGTA
>JBDTFL010000323.1:0-4815 GCA_039937955.1 Polyangiaceae bacterium
CGTTCGATTTCCGCGACCGCTTCGACGAACGAGCGCGCGGTTCGGACATTTGCACCGCACCGCTGGAGCACCGCGGCGAGAAGTGCGCGACCGTCTTCGTCGTCGTCCACGACCAGCACGCGCGCGCCTTCGAGCGCAACGGTGGACGCCTTCGGAGCGGTGCTCACGTGTCGGGCTCCGGCTTCGGAGAGTGGAAGACGAACTCGGAAGCGTGCTCCCTTGCCGGCGCCGTCGCTTTCGGCGGTTACCGTTCCGCCATGCGCCTCGACGATGTGACGCACGATCGCCAGTCCCAAACCAAGCCCGCCTTGGAGGCGCGTCGATCTCGAATCGGCTTGCTCGAAGCGATCGAAGACATGCGGCAAAAATTCGGTGCTGATGCCTTGGCCGTCGTCGGTCACTAAAATCGAGAGCTCACCGGACTGACGCTCGACGGCAACGCGAATCGTTTTAGAGCCAAATTTAGCCGCATTGGTGAGTAAATTCCAAATCACCTGCTGTAGCCGGCTCGCGTCAGCGCTGACCGGCGCATTGATCTTTTCGAGTCGCAGATCGAGCGTGATGCCCTTCGACTCGAGATCCGGTTTCAAGGAGAGCGCGACGTCCTCGACGATGGTGCGAACGTCGACGGGTCGCACCTCCAGGCTGATCTTTCCGGTAACGATGCGGGAAACATCGAACAGATCGGAGATGAGAGCACTTTGGGCTTTCGCGTTCCGTTCGATCGTTTCGATGGCGCTCGCGCGTTGCGCGTCGTCGAGCTGTCCGTTCATCAAGAGCTGCGCCCATCCTAAAATCGCGTTGAGCGGAGTGCGGAGCTCGTGCGAAACGGTCGCCAAAAACGAATCCTTCGCGCGGTTCGCGTCCTCGGCTTCGGCGCGCGCGTTTCGTTCGCGCTCCACGAGATCAGCGAGCGCATCTTCGCTGCGTCGTCGATCGTCGATATCGGTCGCGATGACGAGGCGTCCCTTGTTTTCGTGCTCGCGCACGCTTCGGATCACGTGCCAGCGAAACACGCCGTCGTTCCGACGAAGCCGGACCTCGATCTGAAATGCCTCGGTCTGCGGAATTCGTGACGTCTCGAACTGCACTTTGACGAGATCGTCGGGATGCACCAAACCCGCCGTTTTGAGGCCTTTTGCGGAGCTGGAGTCACCGCCGATGTATTCGACGAATGCGCGATTTGCGTAATACGTGTCGCCGTTCGCGCGCTCCGCCCACATCGGAACGGTGAGGGCATCGGTCAAATCGCGGTAGCGATTCTCGAGCGACGCCACTTGCTGGTCGTGGATCTGTTTCGCTTGGCGTTTGATGAGCCGCGTTTTTTGGAACAGCTCGACGAAGACCGCGACCTTGCTGCGCAGGACCTCTGGATCGAATGGTTTGACGATGTAGTCAACCGCGCCCGACGCATAGCCCCGATAGATGTGCGAAGGCGAACGATGAATGGCCGTGATGAACACGATCGGGATGTGAGCGGTACGTTGATGCGAACGAATCAGTTGCGCGGTCTCGAAGCCGTCGATGCCCGGCATCTGAACGTCGAGGAGAATGAGCGCGAACTCGTCGATGAGGAGCGCTTTGAGCGCCTCGTCTCCCGATGAAGCTTTCACGAGCTGATGACCGAAGGGGCTCAGAATCGCCTCGAGAGCGAGCAAGTTTTGCGGATGATCGTCGACCAGCAGAATTCTCGCCGTGTCACGATCAGCGGCAAATTTAGCGGGATCCGTGTTCATCGCGATCGAGCTCAATGGACGACCACCCCGGCGTTGGCGTTCACGCCGCAATACGCTCCGATGATTTTGAGGAGTCGTTCCGGATCGATCGGTTTCGGTAAAAAGTCGGTGGCGCCGACCGCGAGGCACTTCTCGCGATCTTCGTTCAACGCTTTGGCGGTGACAGCGACGACCGGCAACATGCTGAAACGCGACTGACTCCGAATGGCGGCAATCGTCTCGTAGCCGTCCATCTCCGGCATCATGATGTCGAGCAGAACCAGGCTCACGTCGTGCTTGTTCAAAGCGTCGAGGGCGCCGCGTCCGTTCTCCGCATAGATCACGTTGAGGCCGCGACCTTCGAGGATGCTGCTCATGGCAAAAATATTTCGGAAGTCGTCGTCGACCACCAAAACGGTTGGCTGGCCTTCGCGACTCACGTCCGAATCGCGCGGAGGTGCCGGTAACGCCATCGGCGGGCGCGGAGTCGAGAGCACCATCGGCGTTGCGTGCTCCTCGGTCAGCGTTTCGAGGTCCATGCCCACGCGCTCCGGCAAATAAAGGGTAAACGCGCTGCCTTCGCCCGGCGTGCTCTCGATGCGAATTTCTCCGCCGAGCAGACGCGCGATCTCGCGGCTGATCGAAAGACCGAGACCAGTGCCGCCGTATTTCCGGTTCGTGTTGCCGTCGAGCTGTTGGAAGGCCTCGAAGACGATCTTCTGCTTGTCCCGCGGAATTCCGATGCCGGTGTCGCGCACCTCGAACGCGATCACTTTGTCGCTGAGCAAAAGCGTCGGCATTTCGAATTTCATCGACGACGGCGCGGGCATCATTTTCAAAGAGACGCCGCCAGTGTCGGTGAACTTGAACGCGTTCGACAAAAGGTTTTTCAAAACTTGTTGCAAGCGTTGCGGGTCGGTCGAGATGTCGCTCAGGCTCGGAGACGTTTCGATGGTGAGCGAAAGCTTCTTTTCTGCAGCGACCGGCTCGAACGTGCGTTTCACGAAATCGCTCAATTCCTCGAGGGGAATCGTTCTCGGCTCCACCCGCATCTTGCCAGACTCGACCTTGGACAGATCCAAAATTTCGTTGATGAGCGAGAGCAGATCGACGCCGGATCCGTAAATCGTCTTCGCGTATTCGACCTGCTTCTCCGACAAAGTTTTCTCGCCGTTGTCCGACAGCATCTTCGCCAAAATGAGCAAGCTGTTGAGCGGCGTTCGGAGCTCGTGCGACATGTTCGCCAAGAACTCCGATTTGTATTTCGAGATGAGCGCCAGCTGCGTTGCCTTGTCCTCGACCGCCACGCGCGCTTGCTCGACCTCGCGATTTTTCTCTTCGACTTTGCGATTTTGATTCGCGAGCTGTCGCGCTTTCTCTTCGAGCTCGAGCGCCTGTTTTTCGAGCGCCAAATTCGAGCGCTTCAATTCGTCCTGCTGCACCGTCAGCTCTTTCGACTGGATTTGCAGCTCTTGAGTGAGTCCTTGCGATTGCTGCAAGAGCTCCTCGGTGCGCATGTTCGCGATGATGACGTTCAAAACGACGCCGATCGACTCCGTGAGCTGACTCAAGAACAGCTGATGGATCGGGCTGAACGGATGGAAGCTCGCGAGCTCGATGACGCCCTTCACCTCACCTTCGAAGAGCACCGGCAGCACGATGATGGTGAGCGGATGCGCCTCTCCCAAGCCCGACGCAATCTGGATGTAGTCGGAAGGCACGTTGGTGATGAGGATCGCTTTTTTCTCGTACGCGCATTGACCGACGAGACCTTGGCGAAGATGAAAGCGATGCGCGACCCCTTTGCGTTCCGAGTACGCGTAGCTGCTCATCAGCGCGAGGATCGGTTTGCCTTCGTCGACGTCCATCATGAAGAACGCGCCGTAGTGCGCAGACACGAGCGGAGTCAGCTGACTCATGATCATGTCGGTGATCGTCTGAAGATCTTTTTGCCCTTGCATCATGCTGCTGAAGAGCGCGAGGTTCGTCTTCAGCCAATCTTGCTCGCGATTTTTTTGCGTGGTTTCCCGCAAATTCACGATCATTTGGTTGATGTTGTCTTTGAGCGAAGCAACCTCACCGAGCGCTTGCACGTCGATGGATCGCGTGAGGTCGCCCTTCGTCACTGCGGTTGCAACGTCGGAGATCGCGCGCACTTGGCCGGTAAGATTTGCGGCGAGCTGATTGACGTTGTCGGTGAGCTGACGCCACGCGCCCATGGCGCCCGGAACTTTCGCTTGGCCGCCGAGCTTGCCTTCGATTCCTACTTCAGATGCGACCGTCGAAACTTGATCGGCGAACGTACCCAGCGTGTCGCACATGTTGTTGATGGTGTCGGCGAGAGCAGCAACCTCACCTTTTGCATCAACGACCAATTTCTGTGAGAGGTCGCCGTCAGCCACTGCGGTAACGACTTTGACGATGCCGCGAACCTGCGTCGTCAAGTTGGAGGCCATGAAATTGACGTTTTCGGTGAGATCTTTCCAAGTGCCGCCGACACCGACGACCTCTGCTTGGCCGCCCAATTTTCCTTCGGTACCAACCTCTTTCGCGACGCGCGTAACCTCGCTTGCGAACGAGTTGAGCTGATCGACCATCGTATTGATGGTGTTTTTCAGCTCCAAAATCTCGCCTTTGACGTCGACGGTGATTTTCTTCGAGAGGTCTCCGCGCGCAACCGACGTCGTAACGAGCGCGATGTTTCGCACTTGTCCGGTGAGATTCGAGGCCATCGAATTGACGTTGTCGGTCAAATCTTTCCACGTGCCGCTGACGTCTTTGACCTCGGCTTGGCCACCCAATTTTCCTTCGGTACCAACCTCTTTTGCGACGCGCGTGACTTCGCTGGCGAACGAGCGAAGTTGATCGACCATGGTGTTGATGGTGTTTTTCAGCGCCAAAATCTCGCCGCGCGCTTCGACGGTTATCTTTTGTGACAAGTCGCCGTCGGCAACTGCGGTCGTGACCTTGGCGATGTTACGAACTTGGTCGGTGAGATTTCCAGCAAGCACGTTGACGTTGTCGGTGAGATCTTTCCAAGTTCCGCTGACGCCCTGCACTTGCGCCTGGCCACCGAGCTTGCCTTCGGTACCGACCTCTT
>JBDTFL010000324.1:0-2643 GCA_039937955.1 Polyangiaceae bacterium
AGTTGTATTTCGATTACCTGACCGAGAGCCGTCATGCGCGGCAGCAACATCGCGCCGACCTCACGACGCAAGAGGGACTCGCGAGTGATCCGTATGCAACGACCATCGAGCGCCTCGCGCGGTTGTCGCTCCGTGCGCCACATGACGGCGTAGCAAAATCGTTGGCGTCGAACATCGAGCACGAGCTCGTCGACGACGCCTCATACTTCACGCGCGCGTACCACAATGCACCGGTAGAAGTGCAGCGCGCCCCACAAAATACGGCCTTTCATCGCGCAGAGGCGATCTACGTCAGGTGGCTGAATCGCTCGATCGACCTGCTCGCGCCGCAGCAGCGCGCAGAGCTTTTGAAGACCACCGCGGTGCTGCCTTACAACGATGATCGGCGCGCCGGCGACGGCACCTATCTGTCGTTCGCGTTTCCCGGATTCGATTGGATGAGCGCAGGGCTCAATGTCGTCGACGCGTGGATCCTCGCCGGACATCCGGTCGGCACTGCGGCATCGCGCGAGCTGCAAAGTCTCTTCGACGAAATCGTGTGCCCCTATCACCGCGACGAAAACGGCGTGCGCTCGGAGTCGCAGCGCTGCGATCACGAGCTCTACGAATACGCGTTCGCGATGAACGCGACCACGCGGCAGAGATTCATTTCGTATTTGCTGAGCAAAAAGGATTCGACGCTCACCGAAACCACGTTCGTGAATCTCACGCGTTTGCGCGGTGAAAATAGGACCGGCGGCATCATCAGCGTCTGGCGCGCCATCGAATCTGACAACGCGCAGTGGAGCGCTGCTGCGAACGTGATCGGCGAAGAAGTCGCGCCACAAGGCGGTGACGCGCGACAGCTCATCGACGAAGCGGCGCGCATCTGGCGTGCGCATCCCGAGCGTCGTGGTGCCGCGCTTTTCATTTTGACCGCGGTCGACCAGTACGGAAACGGTGCGGTCGACTGGCCGCGATTTCCTGGTTCGTTCGGCGCGCCCATCTCGCAAGCCGAATTCACGAGCTACCTCGATCAGAATTTCCGGGGCATCTCCAACGCCCACGTACTTTGGCCCGCGCTCGGAAAATTTTCGCGCGCCGACGTCATCGTTCCGCGGCTCGACAAATTCATCGACGACCCGCGCGTGCGTCGCAACAATTTCCAAGACCCAGAAAGGGCGATCAGCGAGATCGTGAATTTGTTGTGCGACGAAGGCGGCATTGCGGATCTAGCCAAAATTCACGCGTATTTCCAATCGCGCATCGCGTTCCACGTCGGAGACTCGCAGCGTTTTTCGAACATCCTCACCGCCACACGCGACGACCGATGCAAACCGAAACCGAAGCCGCGCGTCGTCTCCAAAAAGCCCGACACGCCCGATCCTTTCGCGCCCGTCGCGCCGGCCATGCCGGACGACAGTCTAGGCCAGCCATTTGGTCCGCCTGGAAACTAGTGGGAGCTGCCGCTCCCTCATTTGCTCCGCAACTGAGCCTCCCCACCTTCGCTTACGCGAAGCGTGCTCCGCACGCGGTTGGTTATTTTGAGAGCTAGGGTATTGTTATCTAAGATTCAAAGTTAGATAACAAATCGATGCCGCTGTTCTCTCGTCAAAGTCTGCTGCTTCAAACCACGTTCTCCGAGCTCAAACGACGGGCAACGGAGCAATCGGTTTTGTTCGTGGGCACGCCAGGCTCGGTTGGCGCGCGCATCGTGAGCGGGCGGCCCTTTTGGTATCGGCAGTATTACGATCCGCAGGGCAAGAAGAGCGCGGACTATCTCGGCGCGGTGGGCAACGCGGACGCGGAGGCGCTGGCCGACGAGACGCGCGAGCGCATCGAGCTCACGAACGCGCTCGTCGCAGAGGCACGCGAGCTCTCGCGTCGCGGTTATGCGCGCGTAGATTCACGCACGGGCGCGATCCTGGCGGCGCTCGCAAACCACGGTATTTTCCGAGCCGGCGCGCTCCTGGTTGGGTCGCATGCGTACGGCGCGTTGCTCAACGAGCTCGGTGTGCGTGCGGCAAATTATTTCACGGAAGACGTCGACATCGCGCGCGCGCATCCGCTCAAAGTGGTGCTTCCGGAGAATGGCGGCTTCGCAGAAATGTTGGCGGACTCCACCATCGTGCTCAATCCGGTGCCGGGCTTCGATCGAAAATCGCCGCCCACGTCTTACAAAACGAAGGGCGCCGATCGCCTGCGCGTCGATTTGCTCGTGCCGATTGGCGGTGACGAAGTGAAGACGCGCGCGGTACCGGAGCTGAATGCACATGCGATGGCGCTGCCGTTTTTGGCGTACGTGCTCGAGCGTCCAATCGATGGCGTGCTGCTCGGCAGGGAAGGGGCGGTGCCCGTAAAGCTGCCGCGTCCGGAGGCATTTGCCTGGCACAAGATGCTCGTGAGTGAGCTGCGCGGCTCGACGCGCGAGAAGCAGGGAAAAGATCGGCAACAGGCGTCTGCTATTTTTGCAGTGCTCGCGGAGGATGCGCCAGATGCGCTCGCGCAGGCTTTCGAAGAAATTCCGCGAGGCGGGAAGTCGAAAGTACGAAGCGCCGCGAAGATCGTTTTGGAGCTATTAAACAAGGCAAGCCATGAACGTGCGAGCGAGCTGCTCGAAACGTTTCTGTGAATCAGAATGGTTGACCGGTTCCAACGTCGAAG
>JBDTFL010000325.1:0-6222 GCA_039937955.1 Polyangiaceae bacterium
GCGTGATGATTTCGAGCGCGCTGCCCGTGGAGCCGAGCACCCAATCGATGACGAGGAGGATCATTCGACCGGCTCCGGCTTTTCCGAACGAGGTGCCGAAGACGAAGAACGACGCATAACAAGCAGCGCCAAGCGCGGAGACCCAGCCGCTTGCAATGACATCTCCGTGAATGGGCGCGACCGCACCGGACAATGGAACCAGCGCAGCGCCGATGCCGCCGCAGACCAACGCGCTGACGAGCGCAACGACGACGATGCTCGCGATGGCAGCACGTGCGCCCGATGCTCCGAGCGCGGTGACAGGATGAATCGAAGAGCGAAGACTGGTGCTCACTACGACCGCGCCGACCAACGCGAACACGACGAGCGGCAACACCAAACCGCCGTAAGCGTCGGGTAAAACGCGATCGACAGCGTGCGATTCGCCGCGCGATTTTTCGAAGAGCGCAACGGCGATCGCAAAGCCGAGCCACAAAACGCACGAGAGCCACGCACGCGGCGCGCGGAGGAGGCGAGCGAACGGAAGGCGAGCGAGCGGGATCACGGCGACCTCGTTTGACCGAGCACGGGCCCAGACGTTGGCGGTGGTGGGAGCGGCGGCGCGGCTTGTGATCGATCGTTTGCGCTGCGTTGTGCTTCGGCGATGCTCGCGAACAAATTGTCGATGGGTGCGGCGTCAGGAACGATGCTCGTGATGTCGGTGTGAGCGGTACGCGCCGACGTCGCGATGGCTGCACAAATGTCGACGAGCGTTTCGCCGTATGCGACCAATGCGCCGGGCTCGAGCGTGACGCGTGAGGCGCGTTCGTCGCGCGCGAGTGTGCTGGCGAGAGCACGAATGTCGATGGCGGTGACGCGAACGCTTACCGAGCTGCCGCGCGCGAGCGCAACGCGATCCGAGGGATTTCCTCGCCAAACGAGCGATCCGCGATCGAATGCAAATGCTTCGTCGGCGATCAAAAGTGGGTCGCGTGTGGAAGCAGTGGCGATGACGACGCACGTTCCGCTCGCGGCACGCAGACGCAGAAGCCGCGCGAGATTTGCGGCCGCGCGACCGTCCATCGACACGAACGGCTCGTCGATCAACAGCAGCTGCGTTTTGGTCGACGTGATGGCTTCAGCGACGGCGACTGCGCGGCGCTCCTCGAGTCTGAGCGAGCTCACTCTCCGATGCACGAGCGCTTCGACGCCGAGCTTCGCGAGTCGATCTGCGGCAGGAGCGATCGGCTCACCACGAAAACGCGCTGCGAGGTCGAGCGCTTGATCGACGCGCAAAGCCTCCGGGAGGGGCGCATCGATCGCGACGTAACCGATTCCGCGTCGTGAATTTGCGGAGAGCGGTGACGCACCGAGCGCTTCGGCCTTTCCAGAGCTGGCGCGCGTGCGGCCGGCAAATGTACTGAGCAGCAGCGCGACGCCGTCGGCGGGCCGACCGATGAGTGCGTACGCGCCGGGGCCGAGTCGTAACGTGAGCGGGCCGACGCGAATGGGCGCCGCTTTCGCGACCAAATTCGTGGCGTGGATCATTGAGACTCCGCGGTGCGTGATGCGCGCATGGCTTGCTCGAATGCGAAGAGCAACGCCACGAACGAAACGAGCAGGATCACTGCGGCAGCTGCGGCAGCCAGCGGAAGGTCGACATGCGCCGGTGAGAGCGCGTCACGCAGCGAGGTCATCGCGGAAGGAATTCCGAAGAGACCGCGCCAACGCTCCGGAAGTGAATCGAGCGAACCCTGCATCACCTCTGGAATGATCAAGAGCGCGATCAAAATCAGATATCCCGTACCTCGCGCTCGTGCTCCCAGCGTTGCGGCAGCAAGTGGAGCGACGAGAATTCCAAACGCCAACGCATACGCGACCGACGCGAGCGTGGCCTTGCCGACCGCTAGTCGTGAGCCGTGCGCGAGAGCCGCGCAGACGCCGCCGGTGACCACGGAGCCAATTCCGACGATGAGAGCAAGAGTGATAGCGAGGCCAAAAACACGGCCGATCGTGTAGGTGCCGAGCGACAGGCCGCGCGTGCGTGCGAGAAAACGAATGCCGTCTTTTTCGTCGCGTTCGAACGCGCGCGCGGATGCCGCGACAGCGAAAAGAAAACCGGCACCCCACGCGAGCGCGCTGGCGGTGATACCGGGCAGCGATGCAAACGGCGGTGCGTCCTCGTGTGACATCGCCAATGCGAATGCGACTGCTCCGAGCGTCGTGAGCACGGCGATCACGATCGAAGCGCGCGCCAAAAATCCGGTGTTCGCGAGTGAAAATCCAAGCGAGACCGCGCCCGCAAAACGTCGCGGTGCAGCGGGTTTGGATTCGGGCTCGGCACCGGGAGGCCCAGTGGTCGCGGAACGGTCCGTTGTCGCGGAACGCTCGTCGCTTTTTGCGGCGGGTGCGTCGGTCGCGGCGACTTCCGGCGACGCGTCATCGGATGGTCCGGCCGGCGTCTCTGTCGTGTCTGTTCCGGCCGGGTCGTCGCTCGCCATTCTTTCTTGGTTTTCGCACGAAAAGCCGCATCACCACAACGATTGCGCGACCACACCCGACGCAGGCCAAACTTTGCACACTGTCGTTACGTGGCGCGTTGCCTGCGCCGTTACCTTGCATTCCATCATCAGACCCTTCATGACCAGGCCCTTCGTGCATGGCTGAGCATCCTCAATCTGGTTTCGGTGGCGGTTCCGGCGCTCGCTTTCGCGGACGAATCGGCAGAGGGCTCGTTCGTCCACTTAGTGAAGGTGCGTCGTTCGGTCGTTACGGCGTTTCGTTCGCCGCGCTCGTCGCGCTGCTGGGCGGCGACGCGATCCACCGAAATCCTGCGGCATCGTCGTGGCTCGTCGCAGGCGTCTCGTTTGCGCTCGCAGTGATCGCCGCGCGCGAAACACGAGCCTCGCGCGCACGCGTTGCAGCCGGTGCCGCGATCGCGATCGGTGCGCTCCCCGCCGCTCACGCGTCGGTTTGGTTTGCCGGTGCGGTGGCGGTTGGCCTTTGGATTTGCGCCGAAGCCGCGCTCACATCCATCGCCGAAATGGATTCACCGGCTTGCGTGGCGTCCACGCGCGCGCTCGCTTGGAGAGCGTGGCATCTCGCGCTCGGATTTTCTTCAGCGGTCGCATTTTATTTCGGTGCGCATCCTGCGACGGCGGCGATCGGCGATGTTGCAGTTGCGTTCGTCGCTACCGCGGCGTTGATCTTCGGTGCCATTCGCGTTGGCCAAGAGCGAAGGCTCGAGCTCGGAATACCCGAAAAAATAAGGGTAATTCTCGTTCTCACCATCGCTCTCACCGCCTGCGGTTGTTTGTGGTCGCTCGCCGACCGTTGGGCCATCGCGCCAGTCTCGGTGGTTGGTTTTGCGGTCATCGCACTCTCGGTCGTTCGCGTCGCCACGGCCGCCGACGCGGTCATCGTCGCGCAGCGATCGAGAACCGTCGTCGCGCTTTCGTTCGCCGGCTCTCCTCTATTGCTCACCGCCTTCATCGCCGCCGACGACGGCAACGCGCCGCTCCTCGCCGTTGGTTGTGTCGCTGCCGCTCTCGCGATCGGTGCCGCCTCGAAATCGCTCGCCGCATCGCTGAGGCCCGCCGCAGGTGCGTGGCTCGACGCAGCAGACGCCGCACGATCTGCCATGAAACAAGACGGATCCGACGAGGCGCTGAGCGCGGCGCTCAGTGCGTTGCGCGAGCCGGTGAAGTCGGTGAATGGCTACGCGGAGATTTTGCTGCTCGATCCGCCACGCGCTATTTCCGTCGATGCGGCTGGTTATGCGCGCAATCGTGACGAGGTCGTGCCTCCGCAGCTCATCGACGTGGCGTCGCGTGAGCCGGAAGCCGTGCTGCGCGCCGACGCGCTCGACGAGCTTCAAGTGCGTCGTCCGGATTTGCGACCGCTCGCGCGTTGGATGGACGAGCATCGGGCGCTCGCAGCGACGGTGATTTCGAACGCGGGCGAGCCCATCGCCGTGCTCGTGATTCCGCGTGGCGCTCGAAAAGATTTGTTGTCGCTCGAAGAGGCCCGCGCGCTGAAAAAGCTCGCTGACGATTTCACGGGCGTATGCCTCGCGCGCGCCGCAGTTTCACGAGGCCTCGCGCGTCAAGTGGAGGCCACCGCGCTCGTCGAAGCATCGCTCCAAAAGCAAGAACAGCTCGAGCATCTTCTCGCGCTCGAAGGTGAGCGTCATCGTCTTGCCACCGCGCGTCTCGCGCGTCCGGCAGCGATCGGCGTGTATTCGGCGGCAGCGCGTCTCTCTCTCGAAGCCCTGGAAAAAAAGGCCCAATCGTCGGCGCCCATCGTCGTTCTTTCACCGGCTGGCGTCGATCCGATTGCGCTCATCGCGCGGGCACATCTGTCGGGACCGCGCGCGGCCGAGCCTTTCGTCGTGGTCGACGGTACGTCGACGCGCGAGCATGATCTGGAAAAATGGCGGGATAAAACCGCGTCGCCTCTGGTGCTCGCCGATCGCGGTCTGCTCCTCTTGATCGACGGCGCGGCGCTTCCACGTGATGTTCAACAGATGATCGGGGTGGCGCTTGCCGAGCGCCGATCGCCGTCGGGTGGTGCAAGCTCGCTCGACGTGCAAATCGCGATCACGACTGCGCGCGAAGCGTTGCTCGGAGAAGAGTCGAACGTGCTGGACGCGCTGCTCGCATCGCGTTTCGGTGCCGCGCTGAAATCGCCGATTCGTCTGCCACGCCTCGACGAGCGCGCCGAAGATTTGCATATGCTCGTGACCGACCTCATGGCCCGTGAAGGGCTTCGCGCGCGCGGCGACGCAGTCGGCATCGACGACAAAGCCTTCATGAAGCTCGTCGATTATCCGTTTCCCGGAGGTGATGCCGAGCTCGTGGCGATCGTTCGTCGACTCGTCGCAACCGTCGGCAATGACAATGTCGTGCGAGAGGCTCAAGTCGTCGCGCTTAAGCTCGATTTTTCGGCCGGGGAGATCGCCGAAGCGGACCGAAAAATTCGCCTCGTGTGACTCAATTTTTTTTCCGAGTTTTTTTCCGAGCCTTCTTCTCGGCTTCTTTCTCAGCCTCGATCACCGCTCGCCGACGCGCAAACGTCGCCAATTTACGCGGTTTGATGAGCTCCTCTTTTTTGCTCGTCGGTTGTTTCTTCACTGCGAGCTCGAGCTTCAGCGCTTCACTCATCGAAACGCAGCGCCGCACTGCGCACACCTTTAGCGGCCCGCGGCCTCGCGTGTAGCGCGCGCCTTTGCCCGCATTGTGCAGCGCGATGCGGGCCTCGACGTTGCGCGCGATGCCCGTATAGAGCGAGCCGTCTGCGCAGCGCGCCACATAGAGGAACCAGATCTCGTTCAAAATGGCCCGATCGTCATCTTCGCGAGCCGGTTTTCTACCAGGTTTTGAGCCGTTCTTTCGTCGGACTTGTGCCGGCCACTTGGCCCGTGGTACTCGTTTTGCCGCATGAATTTCCGCTCGATCGCCTGTAAATCCTGCGTCGCCGTGCTGTTTGCCACCGCTGCTGTTGCGCAAGTTGGATGCGGCAACACCGACGAGCCGTACAAACCGGTTCCGGCGTTTTCCGGCAGCAAACCGAATTTACCATCGGTGCCCACGTTGCCCACCACGCCCATCAAGGGCTCCGGCGATTCGTACACCTGCTACGGCGCGAGCCATCAGCTGCGCAGCACCATCCACTCAGATGATGTGACCGCGAAAGAGATCACGATCGAGGGCTACATCATCGACTCGAACATCGAGCGCGCCCCAAAGTGCGCAGTCCACAAGACCGGCAAAAAAGATCCGGACGACTGCATCACCGAAATTCCCACGTTCACCATCGCGGACTCGGCCACCTCGACGCTGGACGCAAAAGGCGTGACGCTCATCAAGGTCATGGGTTGGGCATCGAACTTTGCGAACGTCTTCGACGCGATGCAGAAGTACAAGAGCCTCAAAGATCCGCCGAAGGAGCTCCTCAAGGATGCGACCTGGGCCCTCGACATTCCGTTTCCGCTCCCGGCCAAAGGCGCAAAGGTCAAGGTCACCGGCAAGTATGGCGTCAACTTCGCGCGTGCATCCACCGGTCTCGCGGCCGACCCGATCAACGGCGTGATGACGTACTCGAAGCTCGAGTACGAGGAGCAGCCGCCGGCACCGGCGACCTTTGCTCTCGCCGACTCGACGAAGAAATAGCCTTTGAAATAAGGCGTTTCGGCGTTTCCTTTAGACTCCAGAATTCTACTTTTCGGCGATCTGCGACTCCTGC
>JBDTFL010000326.1:0-4365 GCA_039937955.1 Polyangiaceae bacterium
CAACGTGCTGAGCTCGGCTTCGAGCTGCGCAGAGAGAATGCTGCCGTCCGGAGCCGCGGCGATCGCATCGCGAAACGCGCGCGCGCCTTCCGTTTGATCGACCTCGTCCGGCGATGCACAAAGGAGCCGGCCGAGCTGCGCAAGCGTGAGCGCACGATCTTCGTCGCCCACCGAATGTGCGAGCTCGAGAAGCACGGCACGTGATCGTGCAACGTCACCGAGCGTGGCCGCGACTTGCGCGATTCGTTTCAACGCGACGATGCGAACATCGTCGTCGAACGCCGCCATGTCCAAAAATTTCAGCGCGATGGCGCCGCGATCGCAACGCATCGCTGCATCAGCCGCGGAAAGCGCGACGGTGCCACGTGAGCGAAAACCCAGTAAATTACCGTCTAGCGCGGTTTCGAACAGTGGAAGCGCAACGGCGAAGCTCGCACCTGCGGAGAGTCGCTCTGCCATGCCGAGCGCAATGAGCGGACGTGCACCGACCTGCGCATACGCCTCATTGAGGCGCGCCAAAGATTCTTCATTGCGTCCCAAAACACTGAGCGCTTCGGCGACCAAAAATGTTCGGAGCGCGACGTCTTCTGCGTCGAGCGTGCCTTCGATGCGCGCGAGATCATCGAGCGTTTTGGTTGCGTCGTCGGCGGTGCCTGCACCACGCAGTCGATACTCGAGACCGCGCGCGAAGAGCTGCGCGGAAGACTTCGTCGGCGCTTCTTCGGCCGCGCGACGTGCACGCCCGAGGGATTTTTCGCTGTCGCCTGCGCGTGACGATGCTTGCGCGGCCTCGACCCAAAGATCGCTCGTGACCATGGCGTCGACGCGACCATGTTGAACGCGCGCGCTGGCCTCGAGCGCATTGCCGAGCTCGATCGGATCATCGATTTTGCGCGCGAGATCGACCCACAAAACGTGTGCTTCGACGAGCTCAGGATCGCGCGTGAGGAGATCGCGAATGAGTGCGAGCGCGCCGTCGACATTGCCGGCATCGCGCATCGCGGTTGCTGCACGAAGCTCCAAATCCGCTTGTGTTTGCGGGCCGCGAGCGAGCTCCGACAAATGCCGAAGCAGCGGCGCAGCCTTCGCCATCTGTCCGCTGCGCTCGTAGAGGTCCGCGAGATAACGAAGCGCTGTTTCATTTTCCGGCCAATCCCGAAGCAGGCGCTCGAGCTCGCCGCAGGCCTCTTCGATGCGCCCGAGTCGCTGCTCCAAAATTGCCGCGCGACGCAAACGCACCGCACGAAGAGCATCGCGACGGTCGCTGCGACCGAGGCGCGCCGCTTTTCCCGCGAGATACGCGACGAGCCGTGGATAGTCGTTGCGACCGACCAAGATCGCTTCGATGGCGCGGTCCGCATCTTCGTCGTCGGGTTCGACCGACAAAACTTTTTCGAGCGCGGCGAGCGCAGCTTCAACGTCACCGACCTCCTCGAGCGCGCGCGCGAGCCGGCGCAACACTGCCGGACGAACTTCGTCGGCGACGCGCGAATCGATCTCCCGCAGCGCGGTCACGCGAATGCCAGCGAGATTCGCGAGCTCGGCGGCGCGCTCGACGGCGCTCCAGCGAATGAGCGGCCCTGAATCTGCGCGCGCGGCGTCGAGCAGCGCGTGCGTCGCGCCCACGATATCGCCGCGTTTTTCCTTCAAATGCGCGACCTGCGTGTAACGATCGGCGCGTTCTTGTGGCGGTAAAGATTGGTCGCCAGCCTCGCGAAGCGCACGCGTTTCGAAGTCTTCTTCGCGTCCGAGATTTTCGTACACGCCACGAATTTCGGCGAGCACCGAGTCGCGCTCTTCGCCGGGCAAGAGCTGCACGGCGCGATCGAAAGACGTCACCGCAGCTTCGGTTTGAGCCGAGGCAACGAGCTCGCGAGCGTAAGCGAGAAAGGCCTGCGCGCGATCTTCCTGCGGAAGTTTTTTGTCAAAGCGAGCCGTGAGCGCGTCGTCGTTCAATCGCCGAAGCGCTTCGTCCCCTGCCCTCACCAGCGCAAAATCTTCGGGAGCGCGCTCCGCCGCATACACGGTTAAACGATCGCGTGTCGCGGCGTCCTCACGAGCAGCGGCGATCGACGCAAGAAGCTTCACGGCCGGCGCGCCGACGTTCGAGTATGGTTTCTCGATCAGCGCGAGACCGCTCATGATGAGCCCGAGCGAGCTCGGGCACGCCGCAAGGGTCATCGCATAACGCGCGAGCTTGTCGTACTCCTCGATGTCGGCGTCGGAGGCGAGCGCCCGATCGATCGCCGCGATAGCATCTTCACCGTCGTCGAACAGCTCGACCTCGAGCACCGCAAGCGCCAACGCAACGCGCGCGCCGTCGGGACCCACGATCTTCGCGGTGAGCATCTTGCTCGCGTTTCCGATTCGCATCGCGAGCGGCTCGAGCTCCTCGGGCGCAGCAGAAACTAGCTCACGCGCCGCATCTCCGAGCATCGCAAGAGTCGCCGGAGATGGCTCGAGCAGCGCAGCGCGCAGCAAAATATCCACGCGAATTCGTGCTCCATCTTCACCAGGCCCCGCCAGCGCCGCCGCGCGAAGCAACCATCCCGACCGGTGCGCGCGGGAATGCGAAAGCTCGGCGACAGTCTCTACCGCGCGAACTGCAGCGGCGGTGTCCGATGCTGCTTTCGAAATTCTAGATAACAAAAGATATGTCGCGCCTTCGGACGGCACTGCGATGAAGGCATCGGCTGCATGCTTGAGCGCGAGCTTGGAGTCGCCGAGCTGCTCGAAAAACCGCGCGCCGCGATAATGCGCCGCGCGTTTGCCGAATCGACCGAGCGCGCGCGAGCCGACCGTGTCGTAGAGCTCCGACATCACCGACCCACGACCGCTCATGAGCGACGCACGTTCGGCGATCTCCAAAACCCCGACGAGCTCGGGTCCGTGCTCGAGCGCCAATCGTGAAAATTCCAGCGCGCGCGATGTTTGGCCGAGCGCGAGAGCCGCACGTGCAACCTGCGCGGCGATCGACGATCCCCTTGTTTTATCGTCCTCTCGTGAGATGAGCTCGGCCATGCGATCGAGCGCGAGCATTGCATTCGAGAACTGCGCGAGGTCGAGCGTCATCGTCGCAAACCCGCCTGGACCAGCCAGCGTTGCCGCTTTGAGCCACGCCGTCTCGGCACCCGCGTGATCGCTCGCGAGATCCCAACGCGCAGCCCCGAGCTCACGCCACGCGCTCGCAGCCTCGCGAAATTTTTCCGGAGTGGCCTCCAAGAAGCGGCCACGCGCCTCGAGAAATGCAAGGCAGCCGTCACCTGTCCACGACTCGACGCGCGAGAGCGCCTCGATGCGCGGGGCAAGCTCTTCGGCGTTTCCCTGCTCACGAAGCGCGAGATTGATCGCGCGCGCTTCACCGTCAGTGTCACGCAACATCGCGCGACAATGCGCGAGGTCGATGAAGAGATTGCGACGCTCGTCGGCCGTCGCACCTGCGGCGATCCATCGCTCGAGAACCGTTGCAACGAACTGATCGTCGCGACCGCGCCCACAACCGAGCAGCGACTCACGTAGCGCCGCGTTTCGCGGACCGAACACATCGAGCGCACGACGCGCGACGATGAGCGCGCGATCCGAATCGATGCGGGTCAGTGCGTCGAGGCCGCCGCTCACCAGCTCGGCAAGTGGCCCGCTCGGTTGCGGTTGCGACAAAACCCAAAGCAACGCATCACCCAACCGCGCGGCATCGTTGGCGCGCACAACGCGATCGACGAGGAGCTTGGTTGCGGCGCGATCACCTGCACGAAGCGCGACGTACTGTTGCGTCCACGCGACCGCATAACCGGATTCACCGATCGTTTCGAGTGCATCTGCGAGCCGCGCGCACAAAGTTCCGCGCGCACAAACCAGCTTGATTGCAAGCTCCGTTGCTGCGGCGCTCGTTCGGTCGCCGACGTCCAGGCTTGCTGCTGCGAGCGTGGTTGCGGCTCGCGCGAGTGTCGGCTCCGCCTGACAGGCTGCGGCTCCAAGACGACGCGCCGACTCCTTGTCGTTCGCGGAGAGCAGTCGTCCGGCGGCAACGGCGAGAAGCACCGCACGCAAATGCGGAGGTGCGTCTTCGGCAATGGGCTCGAACGCTCGCGCTTGCGTCGCGATGTCACCCGCAAGCGTCGCATTCATCCACGCGAGACGCGCCAAACGAGGCGGCGCATTCTGAACGGACGCACCGAGCACGGTCGACGACTTTCCCTTCGCGAGCGCGTCACGCGTGATCTCATTTGCGCGCTGAATTTCCCCTTTTGCGCGCGCTTCGAGGGATTGCTCGACGGCGAGCTCGAGCTCCGCATCGTGACCACGTGAGCCGCGATCTTTGTCGCGCGCGAGTCGGCGAAGCAGCCCCAAATCCTGTGCCTCGAGCGC
>JBDTFL010000327.1:0-5990 GCA_039937955.1 Polyangiaceae bacterium
ACGTTTCGGCAGTCGTGCTTGCGCCTGCCAAGAGCGGTCTCTTTTTCGTGCGCGGCGGCGCGCTTCAATCGCTCGCTACCAGAAAAGAAGAGCCGCCCGTGGCGATCCCCGAAGATTGGTCATCACCGGTTTTGCTCCTCTCCGGAATGTCGCCTTTCGTGTCGTCAGCAGCAGCGCTCTGCAAAGCTGCGCGCGCCGCACGTCGCGCAGGATCGATCGTCGTGGTCGATCTCCACGCCGACTGGAACGCCTGGAAAGGCCAAAATTGGCGCTCAATTCGCATGATTCTGCGCGAGGCTGACGTCGTGTGGGCAAGCAGTGAAGATCTCGTCGGCCTCAATCTCGATGTCGCGAGCGCGCGGTCTGCGATGAGACCGAACGCAGTCTTCGTTTCGCATATCGCTGGGCGAGCATCGGCGCGTGGGCTCTTCGGTGAGGTCGCGCAATCATCGAAGCTCGGTCCGATCGATGCCGACGACGACTTCGTTGCCGCCATCGCGTTCGAGCTCGTCCACACGCCGAACGCGCACCGCGCTTGCGGAAACGATGCAGCGATTTGGTCGCGTGCGCTCGCTCGCGGTTGCGACATCGTCGCGCGCACGCACGCCTGATCGAATCCGCTACCAACGATACGCGAGGTCACTCCGCGTGTATTTCACGCCGATCAGCGCGCAGAGCAAATCCACGTTCGGGATGAGCGACACGCGAATCTTGACCGGCTCACCCTCCTTTGGATTCACGACGAGGCTGCCATCGGTCACGACGACATTGCGAATTGCGTCCCACTCGAGACGGCGTTTGTCGGCCTCGAGGAGCTTGTTGCTCACGTGGACGGGCCCGAAGGTCAACGTCTGTCCCGCGTCGTATGATTTCTGGAACGACGGCAAAAGCTTCGCGCTGAGGTGATCCTTGATGATCGTGATGAGCTTGACCACGTCTTTGAGCTCCGTATCGAAAAGCAAAACGGTTTCGCCGTTCTCTTTTACGATCGAGACTTTGTGATTTTCAAGGTTCACGCCGGCGCCGCCTGTCGTGCCTCCGCGGTAATCCGTTTTGGTGACGACCGTCTGGATGTCATCCCAGGCCCAAAGGCTCACCTTCGATTTCACGAGCGCCGCGAAGCCTTCGTCGTACGTCGCGACCATGCTCGCGCCGCCGCTGCTTTGGAGCGTAAAAAACACACCGATCGGAAAGAAGATGACGAAGAACGATCCGAACGGAATGAACGCAAACATGCTCTGCGCGACGAATGCCATCACGCCGCCGATCGTGCCGAGGATCGCGCCGACGATCATGAACATGTAACCCTTCGGAAATCGCTCTCGCCCGAGCCATGCTTTTTCGAACGCACCCAACGAGGTAACGCGCGAAAATTCCTTCGGTCCTTCGTTCTTCTCTTCACCCCAAGCAGGTTTTTTCGCGGTTTCAGTCATGTCGGATCGAGCTTACACGTTCGTCGTCGGCGCGCTCAGCTCCGTCATACAGGCCTTCGGTGGCCGACTTCTGCCCTTCGTTGACATATCAAGTAAGTTGACGAAGTAGTCGTTCGACAACGTGCCGACCATAGCGGTGAAGACTCGGTTCTTGGAATGGCCCGCATTGACATCGAGAACCCTAAGGCCGCCGATCAGCGCTGTCATCTCGGGCACGGTGAGCGTGAGCATGTCCGCGCGGTCGACGAGCGACTCGAGCGGCGAGAGCTGATTGCCTGGACCATAGTAGTTGCGAAATCCGTCGGCTTTCGGCTCGAGCACCGCGAACGAAGTCACGTCGGTGAGCTCCTGCGTCGTGTCCTCGCGACCCGGGTGAACGGCACGGCGATGTTGAATCCACCGGCTTTTACCGCTTGTTCGACGGCTGCTGACCCACCGAGCACGATCAGATCCGCGACCGAGACGGGCGTTCCTCCAATGACAGCGATAGCCTCAGACTATCAGCGCGGAGCCGGAACTGGTGGCGCGCACGTGCCGCCGTTTTCGATTTCGGCGTTCGTGCGAAATGTATTGAGCTGCGACCAGCTGTTCTGCATGTGCTGCGGGATGGTCCCGTCTTCGCGCACATTCGTCACGTGGTAGGCGTGCTGATTCCAAATGCGGCGCGTCGGAATCCAGCGCTTGCCCTGATCTTCGAAGACTTGCAGCGCAGGGTATGCGCCGTTGTTCGAGACCACGAGGATGTCTGCGGAGTTGTCGTTGTCGACGTCGGCGACGATCGGAAACTCGATGATGGTGCCCGACGACCGCGCTTGTGAGAGCTCGTTCGTGCCGGTTTTTCCCGCCCAAACTTGCAACGAGACTTGATCGCCGTAGACGGCGTCGGCGTAACCGCGACCGAGAAAATCGAAGGCGGTGCTCGACGCGATGCCGCTACCGTCGTTGATGGGGGTCAGCCAAAGTTGCGTGAGGCCCGTCGCGCCGATGTTGAACACGCCGTAGTGAGCGCAGCTCGATGTCGCGAGATCGGGATGACCGTCGCCGTCGAAATCGTGGATGGCCGCAGCCTTCGCCCAACACACGTTGCTCACGCCAGGGTCGAACGGCTGCACTGGTCCGAATTTGACGGTGCCGTCGTTCTCGAGAACGAGAATGCCGTCTTGGCGCGCGACGAGAATTTCAGGAAGTGGATCGCTGTCGAGATTCGCCACTTGTGGTGCGCCGGGCGGAGGCGATCCGGGCAGCTGCCAGTAGAGCGTGCCGTCGTGATGGTATGCAGCGTTGCCCCAAATCACCTCGAGCTTGCCGTCGCCGTCGAGGTCCGCGGCGGTCGGCTCCAAGCAGTAATAACCAGACGCGACGTTGGCTGCGCTCCACTTCTTGTGCCCTTTGTTGTCGAAGACCTCGAAGCCGTAAATGATTTCGGGTGTGCCGTCGGCATCCAAGTCGTAGACAGCGATCGCGCTGCACGATTGGTAGAAGTCGTTGCCCGACGAAATCGCTTCGGCGACGTCGCCAGTGAGCTTCACGTTGCCGTCGTTGCCGAAGATCGTGATGTTGCCAGCTGTGTTGACCGCGATGATTTCCGGCACTCCGTCGCCGTCGAGATCGGCGAGCGCGGGTGTCGCGTCGCCATCGACGGTCACTCCGCCGAACGTCGACTCCAGTGATCCGTCTTTGCCGCTCAGCATGTAGAGCTTGCCGCTTCGTGAGTACTCGCCGGTGCCGGCGGTCTCGACCACGACGTCGGGAATGTCGCAAAGATTCACCTGACCGCTCTTGTCGTCGTCGGTGAGATTTGCGACGAGCGGAATCACCCACACGCCTTCCGACCCAGGATCGGGGTCGTCCCATTTCCATTTCAGGACCGGCGTGAACGAGTTCGGCGGTGCGGCGGGCGTCGTGCAATTCGCAGCGTTACCGCTCGTGCTGTCGGGCGGAACATGACACTTATCGACGACGACGGCTGCGCCATCATGAGATGCGTCGCCGCTCCCCAATCCTTTTCCGCTGTCTCCGCCGACGCCACCGCCGTCACCGTCGCCGGTGTCGAAACCGGATCCGGTGCTCGATCCACAATGGATCGTCGTCACCAACGTCATGAAGACGACCGATCCGACCAAAAAGTGGCTCGCAAAGCGGCGCATGAGGAGAACGTATCGGCGGACGCGAACGGGTCAAGGCACTGTTTGCGACAGCGGCGTATGATCGCCCGCGTGGAAATCGCGGCTCGCCCTCTCACTCAAACGAATTATGCGCGGTACGGGAACGTGCTGTCAGCCGCGCGTCACGACGTCGCTGCCGCCCCCGCGAATCTCGGCACTGCAGAAAAACGCGCTCATCTCGCGCCACTCGTGAATGCGCGCCCGCATGCGGAGGCAAACGTCTCGGTCTTTCGTTGCGCGCCGATCACCGAGCGTCCGGTGAAGCTACGCCTGCTCGAGAAGCATCCGCTCTCTACGCAGATGTTCGTGCCGATGAACGCGCGCCGTTATCTCGTCGTCGTCGCAGAAGGCTTAGATGCTCCCGACCTCTCGACCCTCAGCGCGTTCGTCGCCCAGGAGGCGCAGGCGATCACGTATCACCCGGGAATTTGGCATCATCCGATGATCGCTCTCGACGACGTCATCGACTTCGTGTGCGTGGTATTCGACGACGGGACTGCGGATGATTGCGTGGAAGCCGACGGTGTCGCGCTCCTCGATCTCGTCATCGAGGTTTGATATCGGATCGCTTCAGCGTCGCCTTCGCTTCGCGCGCGGCGCCCGTTGCCAATTCGTCTGCGCGCTCGTTGCCGGCGTTGCCGTTGTGCGATCTCACCCACTGAAATCGGACGACCAGCTTTTTTTCCGTGATGCTCGCGTCGATGCTTCGCGCGCTAGAGGCCACATCGGGATCGACGTTGACGAAATTGCTGACGCGCCAGTTTTCGAGCTGCCGCGTCAGGTTTTGCACGAGCGATTCATTGTCGGAAAAAACGACTGCGCGCACGCCTTCCGGCAACATGGCGAGCGCCTCGGCGACGGCGCGGTACTCCATGATCTTCGCGAGCGTGCTCACCGCGTGACCTCGTCCTTCAATCGCGTCGCCACTTGGCGGCTTGATGTAAAAACCCCAACCGCCTGGCGCGCCGTTACCTGATTTGCACGAGCCGTCGGTGTAACAGAGGTAGTCGCGCGAGCCGCTCACAGCGCCCATCGTAACGAGCGCCGTCTGGATCACGACGCCAACTGAACGTGATCCAGACAACGCACCCATCGGGGGGAGCGAGCCCCTCAAAATGACCCATAACTACCTGAAATTGCTTGTGAGGTGCATGTGGGACAACGTGGTACGGCACGTGCTTGAGCCCGGTCACGATGAAGCGATTCTCGCGTTTGCTGCCGCTCGCGATGCTCGCCGGTTTGGCGGTGTGCTTTGCTGCGGGTTGCTCCGCAGATGCGGAAGAATCGAACTCCGACTCGGGAGATGACGCCGTGGTCGTCGATACGGGCTCACCGCATGCGCGCGCGCAATATGACGCCAACGTCGCCTTCGCGCTCGGTTACAAACCGCAGTGCAAACCGAACGGCGATCGGCCGCGCGTGCTCGTCACCGGCTTCGGGCGATTTCTAGAGAACAACGACAACGCTACGGGTCGCATCGTGAGCGCGCTCGTTCCCGATGCTGCATATCCCGAGACCACGCCGCCCACGCCCGGTCCGCAAGGTTGGGCGGTCGATCCTCCCGCACCGCAGACGAGCGTCGCGGTCGGCACCATCGAGCTTCCGAATGCCGGCACCGTCGACGTGTGCGCGATGATCGTTCCGGTCTATTGGGATCTGTCCTCGATCTTGATCGCGAAAGAGATCGACTCGTTCAAGCCGTCGCTCGTCCTCATGAACGGCATCGCAGGTGACACTCAGGATTTGTGGATCGAGCTCGGCTCGGTCAACCTGGCGATGACACTCGAAGACGGCTCCGACATTTTGCATCCGGTCGCACCGACTGGACAGACGCAAGCGAAGATCGTCCCGAACGCGTCAGCTAAAGATCGCAGTCGCGGACTTTTACTTTCGTGGAACGCGGTGCGATCGGCAGCAGAAAAAGCGGTGAATGCTCAAGCCGACGTCAGCGGCGCGAACGAGCGTTTCGGCGATCTTTTGCCCGGCGTGAAGCTCGGCGGGTTTCCGCGCAGCAGCAACACGTACCTCTGCAACAACACCACTTATGTCATCAACTACTTGATGGGTTATCCCGGTCGCGCGGTCACGCTCCTCAAAGCGAGCAAGGCCGTGAAGGGCAAACCGAACTCCGTGAGCACG
The DNA here is from genome assembly GCA_039937955.1 of Polyangiaceae bacterium. Lineage (GTDB taxonomy): Bacteria > Myxococcota_A > Polyangia > Polyangiales > Polyangiaceae > JAICXU01. The sequence goes on from JBDTFL010000327.1 coordinate 5,738, forward strand.
ACGATCAAAGACGACGCGCGCGCAGTGCCGCGCACGTTCATGCATTGGCCGTCGAAGCTCGTGGACGATGCGAGCTTCACGAGCGCCGGCGCCGAAATCGTGAAAGCCGTGATCGATGCGCAGCTCACCGCGACGAAAAATGGTGACCTAGCAAAGGTCGGCGACAACGCGTCGGCTGACGCGACGCTCGGCGGCGACACGTTTTAAAAGTGCATCTCAAGGTAACGGCTGCAGCACAGTGCCGTTGTCGATG
>JBDTFL010000328.1:0-4280 GCA_039937955.1 Polyangiaceae bacterium
TGCATGTCGATCGGCAGATCGCCGATTTCATCGAGAAATAAAGTACCTCCGTGCGCATGCTCGACTTTACCGAGTACTTTGCGATCGGCGCCCGTGAACGCGCCGCGCTCGTGTCCGAACAATTCGCTCTCGACCAATTGCGAGGGCAACGTCGTGCAGTCGACCGTGACGAATGGGCCGGCTTGACGCTTTGAGTTCACGTGGATTGCCCGAGCGAACAATCCTTTGCCGGATCCGGTACCCCCGCGGAGCAAAACGGTCGCGTCAGTTCCGGCAGCTAGTGCCACACGTTCATAGACGCGCGTGAGCTCGGAGCTAGTGCCGACGATGCGGTTGAAGGGACCGCGCAACGTGACGCCTGGTCCGGATGCGTCCGCTGCGCGCAACGTGGTGAGCGAGAGCGCACGTGCGAGCTGCGTGGCAAGCGCGACCAAATATTTTTCGTCGTCGGCGTCGAACCCGCCATTCGCCCTGTTCAGCAATTGAACGACGCCGCGAATCGGCGCGCGTGCATCTTCGCGGATGGGTGCGACGAGCATCGAGCGTGTCGTATATCCCGTTGTTTTGTCGATGGATCGGTCGAAGCGCGCGTCGCGTGTGACGTCTTCGATGCGCACGACTTCGCCGGTGCGCGCGACGTGCCCGGAAATTCCGCGCTCGATCGGTTGGCGTAATTCGCCGCCTTCCGGAAGCACGCGAGCGCGCGCAAATAAATCACCGCGCTCGGCGTCGACCAACCAAATCGTGGCGCGATCGGCAGAGAGCGCGCCGGCCAAACGCTCACACGCCGTCGAAAGAAGCGCATCGAAGTCGACCTCGCGACCGAGGAGCGACGCGAGATCGACGAGGAGCGAGAGACGCGACGACATGAACGCTTGTCCGTGCGAGGGCACGGTAAGTCCGAGCGTATCGATGAAGCGCGATGACGTCACGCGGCGTTCACTTGCTCCGGAACGGATGACAAAACGATCGACTCGCCTTCCCGCGCAGCCACAGTGCTCGTGAAAAGAATTTTTGCGCGCGCTTCGATTTCGTCGACCGCATCGTCGGTGCGTTGTGGATCGTGATGAAACAAAACCAGCTTGCCGACGTCCGCTTCGCGCGCGAGCTCGGCGGCCGCAACGAAGGTCGAGTGTCCCCAACCAACGCGCGATCGACCTATTTTTCCCGAGTATTCTTCAGGTGTGTATTGCGCGTCGTAGATCAAAAGATCGGCACCGCGAGCGAACGCCCGGAGGTCCGGGTCGACACACGCGAAGTGCTCGGTGTCGGTTGCGTACACGATGGATTTGCCGCCGTGCTCGATACGATACGCGAGCACGCCTCCCGGATGATTGCCCTTGCCGACACGAATGTGGGCATCGCCAACATCGAAGCGATCCGCGACGCGAACGTCACGCGTCGTAATTTTTCCGCCGAGCTCGTCGAAGCGAACCGGAAAAACCGGATCGGTCATTTGATGAACGAGCGCATCGCGAAGTGAGCTGCGGACGTTGCCGCCCACGATGTCGAGCTGCGTGCTCGGCACATACGCCGGCACGAAAAACGGCAAACCTTGAATGTGATCCCAATGAAAATGCGAGAGCAGCAGCGTCGCCGAAATAGGCTTCTTTTCAGCGAGCATGCTGTCGCCGAGCCGCCGCAAACCGGTGCCTGCGTCGAGCAAAATTCGTGCGTCGCCAACTCGCACCTCGAGCGAGCTCGTGTTGCCGCCCACGCGTGCCGTCTCATTACCGGGAGAAGCGATGCTGCCGCGGACTCCCCAAAATCGAACCTCGAAATGCTTGTCGCTCATCGGTGACCTCCTGTCCTCGCTCACCCGCATTGCGAGAGCGATGCCGCCGATCTGGCAGTGATGAAAAACCTCGAAAATCCGCAGAAATGAAGTGACTCGGCGGGTTGAAGCGCGCCAGTCGATGCTTCAATTCGGAGCGGCCGCGCGCTACTTTGGATGGGCATGCCCACCGTTCTCATCGCCGACGACTCTCCGGTCGCGTTGCATTTGCTCGGCAAGAGTCTCCGCGCGAGCGGCCTCACCGTCATCGAGACGACGTGCGCGCACGACGCCAGTGTGATCGACCCGTTCACGATCGACGCAGCGTTGCTCGATCTCGATTTGGGTGACGGTGACGGCGCAACGGTCGCCGAAACGCTGCGCGCGAAACGTGCCGATCTGCCTGTCGCGTTTTTTTCGAGCGAAACGAAAGGGCCTATCTTTTCCCGCGCAACTGCGCTCGCAACCGTCTACTCGAAAGAGAATGCCGACGCCGCGGTCGCGTGGGCGATCGAAGTTACTCGTCCAGCGTGAGGCCTTTTGCCGTTCGCGAGCGCGCGTAGGTTTCGAGCACGTCGATCAACTCACCCCCGAAACGCGCCTGCGGCATGCTCGGCGATCCGGAAAATGCGACCTTCGGAACCTCGAGCGCGCGCTTTTCGAGCACTACGCGGTACGAGCGATTCGCGTCGAAATGATCCGGACCGTAGAACGCATACATCGGTCCTTGAATCATGGCGTCGTGGAGTTTTTTGATTTCATCGCCGCGCATCTCTGCAACGTAGAGCGACGAAAATCCTGGCGTACCCGACGGCTCGCGCTGCACCAAAACCAAATCGTACAAGTGTTGGAGCGTGACCGGACCCGCGTGCAGCTTGTCCCAAAAAAGATCCTTGCCGAGGATCATCGCGTCAGCGCCCCAACGATCCGAAACCGCGCGCCAAACCAGATCCGCCATGCCTTTTCCTTGCGGAACGTCGGCGCTCGCGATCGCGATCGGCCGATGCGAATCGGGCACGTTTTCCCGCTCCAAACGCGCTGCAAGCTCGCCGACGTCGTTTGCATACGGAAGCTTTTCGTCGACGTCGACCATCTTGTAGTCGGCGAACGAGACGACGTGCGTTTCGAAATCCACGGCGAGCGTTCCGCGACCGAGCGTCGTCCCGTAGTGACCGGCCTGCAGCACCCAGCCGTGTGATCCGTCCGCACGTGTGACCCAGCCCGGATGCTTGAGCAAGTCTTCGGAGTGACCGCCGATCACGACGTCGACGCCCGGCACGCGCGCCATCAAATTCATGTCGACGCCGATGCCGAGATGCGTGAGCGCGATCATCACGTCGACGTCGGCGCGATGCGCTTCGACCTCACGTGAGAGAATTTTTTCGTAATCGTCGTCTTGCACGAACACGCCGGCGAACGGCTCGTCGCTCGGTTGGTCGTTCGCGCCATATCCTTGCGTGACGAGCCCGACGACGCCGACCTTCACGCAGCCTGCCTGAAACTGCGCATAAGGACGAAATAGGCTTGGATTTGCCGAGTATGAGAGATTTGCCGCGAGCACCGGGTGTGCGCTCAGCGAAACGTCGCGAACGACTGCGTGCTCGCCGTACGCAAAGTCGTGATTGCCGATCGTGCGCACGTCGATGGGAAGCGCTTGCACCATTTGGCGTGTCGACTCGCCCATCGATCGCAATTCCGCGAGCGCACCTTTTTCGTAATCGTCGCCAGCATCCAAAACGAGCGTGCCCGGGTCCTGATCTTTTTGTGCGCGCAGATAACCTGCGATGAGCCCATACCGATTTTTTCCGGCGACGTTCTCGTCGTAACGCGCTTGCAAGTCGTTGAAGTGCGCGAATGACAATTTGCCTATTTTTCCGCGGTCCGCGCAGCTTCCGAGGACCTTGGTACTGTTCGCGATTTTCGCCGCAGGCTCGGCTTCTTCGACGGCGGAGGTGCGCTCGGGGATTGGGTTGCTCGGCGCCGATGCGTTCTGATCGGTGGACTTCGTTGCTCTAGGACCCGCACAAGAGAGCCCGAGCACGACCAGCGCTGCAGCGCCTGTCACGTGCCCGCGCGATCTCCTACTGGGTTTCATTGCATCCGAGCCTCTCATTACAAAGGTACGGCTGCTGCACGCACACGCAACATTTCAGCGACGATTTCAGGGTATTTTACGTGCAATGTGCATGCAATATCAAAACGCCGCAGCAGCGCGCGCGAGATCTTTGTCCAGCACGCCGCGCGCGACGAGGTCGCGGAGGTGCATCTCGAACGTCTGCATTCCGTACGGATGCGCGCCTTTCTCCATGAGCTCTTTGAGCGGCGGGTTCGCTTCAGGTCGTTTGATGGCCTCGCGCACCGTTCCGGTCGCGACGAGAACTTCCGCGACGAGCACCAAACCCGAGCCATCTTTCTTCGGAAGCAGACGCTGCGCGACGATGCCTTGCAGCGTGTCGCCGATGCGCTCGCGCATCTCGTCCGACGAGCCTGGCTGACCCTTCGGGGC
>JBDTFL010000329.1:0-5546 GCA_039937955.1 Polyangiaceae bacterium
GAAGCGATCGTCGCCGCAGTTTATGAAGCACTCGGTCTCGAGGCAGCGCGCGCGCTCGTGCGAGAGGTCGTGCGCGAGCCGCTCGTCGCAACTGATTTACTGGACGGTCGCGATCCGAAGAGCTAGCTCCAAGAACGACTGCAAGCCCAAGGCTTCGCTGCACCGATCTACAGAGTCGTCGAAACGCGCGGGCCTCCGCACGATCCCGTTTTCGTGGTCGCGGTAATGCTGAGCGATCGCGTGCTCGGAGAAGGTGAAGGCCGATCGAAACGTCTCGCCGAACGTGCCGCTGCGGCAGCCGCGCTGCTGAGCGCCGAGCAACGCGAAGGCGTCTAGAAACCGAGCAACGCGAAGGCCTCTAAAAGCTGGATTTGAGCGCAGGAACCTGACCGGTTCGTTTGCGCGGAACGATCGCGCCGTCGCCTTGCGCGATGTCGATCGATTTCAAAAGCGCATCGTTTTCGTCGTGCACGTTTTTGGCGCGCAATTCGTTGATGAGATTTTTGACGGCGTCGTCGCCGCGATTTTTCGCGATGGTGTCGCGGATCTGTCCGCCGACTTGGTCGAGGGTGCGGGTGCTCGCACCAACCGTTCCGCGATGCCAAACCACGGAAAAACCCGTAGTTCCGCCAGCCGACTCTTCGACAGGTGTGGAGACGAATTCGCCGTCTTTCACCGTAGATGCGGCTTTCGGGATCGCCGGATCGATGTGCACGCCGGCTTCGTTCGACGTGCCGTCGAGACCGACGAAGCCGATGTTGCCGCCGCGCATGCTCGTCGCTTTGTCGAGGCTGTGCAGACGTGCGAGGTCGTTGAAATTCTCGGGTGTCGGTTTTTTCTTCGCGGCATCCAAAACCGCGACCGCTTCTTCGCGCGTCTTGCAGAGAATCCGCCAAACCGAATAGCGAACCGGCGCCACGTAGGTGTCGAGATGCGCGTTGTAATATTGCTGAACTTCCTCGGGCGAAACGGGCGCATTTTCAGCCAGCGTGCGCACGTCGCGTTTCGTGGCCTCGGATTTTGCGCGCGCCAATGCTTGCTGGACCACGCGCCTCTGATCGACGTGCTGGCTCTCCGCGCCGACGCTGTAGAGGATGTCGGGCGCGACGACGTCGTTCAAAAATTTCCGGCGAATGGAATCTGCGTCCGACCCGAACGTGAGCAGCTGATAGCGCGGGACCTTCGCCATACGATCCTCGAGATCGCCCACCGTAATCGCGTGCGAGCCGATGTGCGCCGCCACGAGCGCACGCCGCGCATCCTCCGCGGCTTGATCAGCATGTGCTTTTGCCGCAACGAGGCCGAGACCGAGCGCGAGCGGCAACGTGACTGCCGATGCGATTTTTGCGCGGAGCTTCATGCGACTAGAAGGACTTAGAATGTCGAGCGCTGCGCCGCAAGCCGCTCAATCTGCTTTCGGCGGACGGCTACGTTCGTGCGGTCTTTTTCGGTGAACGAGCGCGCTTTGATTCGCCAGTGAGAACGCCGGCGGTTTTGAGCACGTCGTCGTCGAGCCCGACGAACCGATAGGCCTCCGGACGAAAGCCGTACGCTTTGTGGAGCCGCTGAACGACCTCGACGACGCCTTCACCCATCGTCGGCATCTTTCGTACGCGCGAAACTTTGCGGATTGACCCGAGCGTTTCGCCGAGCTCGAGCAGCTCGTGCACGTGTTGCAGTACATCGAGCGGCTTGAGCTCTTTTGCGCCGCGACCCGTTCCGCCTTCGAGCTCGCGGAGCAATCGTTGACGTCGTTTTTCGGTGCGACCGTCCAGCTTGTTCGACGAGCCACCGCGACCGCCGAGCACGTCGTTGAAGAGACGCGCGGCTTTTCGTTTCTCGATTGCCTCGGGGCTGCCGCGGCGGTTTTTCGATTTCGCCATGAAGACTGAAATATTCAGCTAGGCGAACAATGTCAATAATCCACTGATTCAATGGAGCAAACGCCCATCAATCAAACGAGGTGGTAAACGACAATTCTGCCGTTCTTTTCGGTAGAGAAAGCTACTTCTTCTTCACCCTATGCGGCTCAGGCTCGATCTTCATACCGCGCACGATTGCGCCATGAAGCGCGTAAACCGCCGGCGTCAGTGCGATCGCTACGACGAGCTTCACGCCATATTCACGCACGATCTTCGCAAAAATCCACGCCCAACGCGCATGAGGATCGAGCTGACCGACGAATGAGTCGGGGGCTTTTGCGGCGCTCCAATTCCAAAAAATCACGTTGATCGTCACGGTGTCGACGATCTGACTCAAGATCGTAGAGCCGGTGGCACGCAGCCAAAGATGCTTCGATTGGGTGAGTGCTTTCCAGAATTGAAACACCTGGATATCGAGAAATTGACCGATTAAATACGCAATGATCGACGCAATGAAGAGCTGCGCGCTTCCGCCGAAGATTTTAGCGAACTCGGGTTGCGTGAAGTACGTCGACTGATCTGGCGTGAGCCAAGTCGATAGTTGCAGAATGCAATATGCGAGGACTGCCATCCAAAATCCCAAGAACGTGAGCGAGCGTGCGCCGTCGCGTCCGTAGAAATCGTTGACGATGTCGGTGAGCAAAAACGTGACGGGAAACGGAATGATGCCGACCGAAATGGGACCGAGTGGCGTGGCGATCGTTTTGCCACCGATGACGTCCCCCAAAATCAGGCAAGAGACGAAGATCGCGCTCAAATAAACGTAGAGCTTGCGACTCGAGTCGATCGAGGAGCTTGGGTGGGTGGTCGGGGAAAGCGTGATCTCGTTCATAGGACGGTCCGCAGCGTATATCTTTGAGCAGCCGATGACCGAGCCCGCGACGCCGCACGGCGAGCTCCCGCAAGCGGGAGACACCATCGACGGCAAATACAAAGTGGAGCGCGACCTCGCCGAAGGCGGCATGGGCGCGATTTTGCTCGCGACCGATCTCACGACGAACGAGCACGTGGCGATCAAGGTGATGCTGCCGGCCGCCATGGAAATCGAGGGTGCGGTTACGCGCTTCGAACGCGAGGCTCGCGCAGCCGCGGGAATTTTGAGCGAGCACGTCGTCCGGATTTTTCACGTGGGCGAGCTGCCAAATGGCGCGCCGTTCATGGTGATGGAATATTTGGAGGGCAAAGATCTCAGTGATGTCGTGGGTCCCGACAAATCGCTCAGCGTCGCGGAGGCCGCGGATTACGTGCTCCAAACGTGCGAGGCGATGGCCGAGGCGCACAAAAGCGGCATCGTTCATCGCGATCTCAAACCGTCGAATTTGTTTTTGGCAGAGCGTAAAGACGGCCCGAAAATCGTGAAGGTTTTGGATTTCGGAATTTCGAAATTCTCGGCCGACTCGCCGGTCGTCGGAAAAGAGGGCGCCGCGCTCACCGCGACGCGCACGATGATGGGCTCGCCTCTTTACATGTCGCCCGAGCAAGTGCGGAGCGCAAAAAATGTCGACCGCCGCAGCGACATCTGGAGCCTCGGCGTGATTTTGTACGAGCTCTTGAGCGGACGCTTGCCGTTCGAAGCCGACAACGCTGGCGCCATTTGCGCGATGATCGTCGCCGACGCCGCAGTCCCGTTGCGGTGGATGAAAAAAGATCTGCCGGAGAGCCTCGAAAAGGTGGTGATGCGCTGCCTCGCGAAAGAGCCGGCCGATCGCTATCAAGACGTCGCGGAGCTCGCAGCGGCGCTTCGTCCGTTTGCTTCGAACGTCGGACACGTCGCAGCTGCACAAGCTCAAAAGACGATGGAAAACGCGAGCGGCATTTTGCCGACGCTTCACGCGGCGCCGATCAAGCTCGATCTTTCTGCGCGCGCGATGGCCGCGCCAATGCCGAAGGCGACGATGGCAGCAACGCCGAACGCGCGTCGCATTCCATCTTCGCGTCCGCCTCCCCCGAATGAGAGCGCGAGCTCAACGGCGCCGCCCGCTACGCACCTTCGTGAAAAAGAGACGCATTTTGGCCGAAATCTGGTGATTTTGATGATGTTCGGCGGCTTGGGATACGGCGCGTGGAAGTTTCGCGCGCCGCTCGAGGCGAAGATCCATTCGGCAACGGGCGTCGACTCTCCGAACGGTGGCACCGACACGAACGCGCTCGACGCGGCGCTTTCCGATCCTCTGATCGTGGACGACGCGGGCGCCTCCGCATCGATGACGAGCAGCATGGAGATCGCAGATGCGGGTGAGGATTCGTCCGCGCTCGACGCTGACATCACGGACGACGGCGGTGACGACGAAGAAGAAGAGGATGACGACGGCGGACTGATGGCGATGATGCGCGGTGATGCGTCGGTCGCGCTCCACGCATCGCACGCGGCGCACGGGCACCCGACCAAGCCGATCAAAAAGAAAAAACGAAAACGCTGACCGCCGTCTAAGCGGACGACGGCATTTCGCTCACCGGCGGCGGGCCTTCGATCGGGAGCACCAAACGAAAGACCGCGCCCGAGCCCGCGCGCGCAACATGCGACAGCTCACCGCCATGATCGATCGCGATACGCTGGGCGATTGCCAAACCCAAACCCGTGCCTGACGGTTTGTTGGTTGCGTACGGCTCGAAGAGTCGCTCCGCCATTTCCGACGCGACGCCTGGCCCGTTGTCGGCGACCTCGACGCGCGCGCGATCGCTCACCTGCGAAAGCGTGACGGTGACTTTGCCTTTGTCGCCTTTCGGCAACGTTGCCTCGAGCGCGTTCTGGATCAAATTCGTGAGCACCTGGATGATCTGCTCGCGATCACAGGATGTGCTCGGAAGTCTATTTTTCTCGATGATTTCGATGATCGCATCTTTGGCGTTCGCCTTTTGCAACGTGACCACTTGATTCACGAGCGCCGACAAATCGGTCGGCTCCGGACGCGGCGGCGGCAAGCGAGCGAAGCGCGTGAACTCGGTGACGATGTTCGCGATGCGATGAACTTCTTCGAGAACGGTGCGCGTGGCCTCGTCGAAATATTCGTCGAACGCAGGATCATTACGCGCTCGCAGACGGCGCAACGTTTCGACCGCCGCTCGAATTGGCGCGAGAGGATTTTTCACCTCGTGAGCAACGCGACGAGCGACCTCACGCCAGGCCGCGACGCGACTGACAGCGGCAAGCCTACGCCGCGTACCGTCCAGATCTTCGATCATGCGATCGAACGCAGCCACCAAATCCGCGACCTCGTTCGACCCACGCACGCGAAGCGGACGCGCTTCGCCGGTTGCGACTTTTCCTGCCTCTTGTGCGAGCTCGGCGATCGGCCGGCCCAAGCTCCGCGCGAGGATCATCGCGATGAAGAGGGCGCCTGCGATTGAAATCAGCGTCGCCAACATGACCGTTTGATCGATCTGCGCGAGCGCATGATCGAGCGGCGCTTTGGATTTGCCGACCGTGATTGAAAGCGTGTTGCCTCCGGCATCGCGAAGATTGCACGACGCTTGCGCAACTCCGGAAGTGTTGGGCGCCGATCCAATCGCAACGTCGACGCCGGCGGTTTTCCCGAGTCGCTTGAGAAGCGCAGTGATGTCGCGCGCTCCGACCAACGCAACCGCGTGACCCGAAATACCTGCTTTTTTACAGCGTGAAATGAT
>JBDTFL010000330.1:0-12714 GCA_039937955.1 Polyangiaceae bacterium
GCGCGCGCTGCAAAGCTGCTCCGATCGCGGAAAGGCTTCATTTTCCGATGCGCGCGTGTACCTCGAGCGTTACGTGAATGAGCCACGTCACATCGAGGTGCAGGTATTTTGCGACGAGCATGGCAACGCGTACGCGCTCGGCGAGCGTGAGTGCAGCTTGCAGCGTCGCCATCAAAAGATCGTCGAAGAGTCGCCGTCACCTGCGCATTTTTTCCAAGGTGACGCCGGAGAAAAGCGCCGCCAAGATTTGTTCGACGCAGCACTGCGCGTGGTGAAGAGCGTTGGCTACGTCGGCGCGGGTACGTGCGAGTTCATCGCGGACGCAGACGGGAATTTATTTTTTCTCGAGGTCAACGCGCGCTTGCAAGTCGAGCATCCGGTAACGGAGATGGTCACGCGTTTGGATTTGGTGGAGCTGCAGCTGCGCGTCGCGGCCGGTGAGAAGCTGCCGAATCTGGCTGAAAATAAGCGGATTGGTCACTCCATCGAAGCCCGCGTGTACGCCGAGGATCCGAGCAAAGGGTTCATTCCCAAGCCCGGAAAGATCGACGAGCTCGTGTGGGCTGGCGCCGCACCCGGCGTGTCGGGCGAACGCATCGACGATACGTTGCGCATCGAATCCGGCGTCGCAGTCGGAAGCGTGGTCACACCTTTTTATGATCCGATGATCGCAAAAGTCGTCGCGTGGGGCGACACGCGCGAAAAAGCGATCGCCGTGCTCGACGACGCGCTCGCCAAAACCACCATCGCCCCGTGTGTTACCAATCGCGAATTTTTGCGCAAGGCGCTCGCAAGCGACGAATTCGTTCGCGGTCGCTACGACACGAGCTTCGCGGCCGTGCTCGCGAAACGGTGAAGCTTCTCGCGTCGATCTGCTTCGCCATATTCTTCCTGCTCGTCTCGTTTTCAGCGCGCGCAGAAGAGGACGCAGGTGCACCCGACGCGAGCGACGCTTCGATTTCCTCTAGCGCAGTTTCCGATGGCGATGCTGGCGCGGAAGGCGACGCATCACTCGCCGACGCTGCGCCACCGACGGTCTATTTCGATCTCCCGAAGCCAACGGCCTCACTCAAAAATAGACGCGAAAACAAACACGGCGACGATCTCGACTACGGCACCGAACGCTACGAACCGGCTGCTTTTCCGCTGATTGGTGGCGATAGCGACATCGGTTTTCAATTCGGCGCCGTAGGAACGCTCACGCATTTCGGTAGCGGCGTGAAACCGTATTTGTGGAACATGGATCTCTCGCTTTCGGCGAGCATCAAGTCCGGACCGACCGGTGCCGACATCGCGCAGCAACTATATCTTTGGAACTTCGACGTGCCGGAAGCGTTCGGCTCGAAGGTTCGATTGAATCCGACGGTCTGGTACCAGCGCACCATCAATCAAGCCTACTTCGGAATCGGAAACGCATCGACGCCCGACAAGCCTGCGGTGATCAACGGCGCACCAGGGCGCTACTATCAATTCGACGATCATCAAGCCATGGTGCGCGAGCTCACGCGCGTGAAATGGCATGACGGTTGGGATTGGATGATCTCGACGCAGTATCGCTACGAAGCACCGAGTGCGTACGCCGGCAGCAAGCTCGCGCAACAAGTCGCCGCGAACCAAGTCTACGGTTACGACAACCTGAGCGTCATCACGCTTGGCGGCGGTTTGGTTTACGACACTCGCGACAATGAATTTTTTCCGCGCCGCGGAAGCTTCTGGCAAATCGGATTGCGTTACGTGCAAGGCGTTCCGTTCGAGTCGCAAGTTCGCTACGGCGCTTTCGGCGCGATGATCGCGCAATACATTCCGATCGGCGGTCCGTTCGTCATTGCGGTGCGCGGGGTGGTCGACGCGGAGGCCGGAAACGTGCCGTTTTTCGACCTATACACCGGCGGACCCTTCGGAACGACTGAGATGATCGGAGGCGCGTACTCGGTGCGCGGCGTTCCGGATGGTCGGTACTCGGGACCACTGAAGGCATATGGCAATTTGGAATTGCGAGCGATGCTCGTCGACTTCAAATTGCTCAAGCAATCTTTCCATCTCGGCGGCGACTTGCTGTTCGACACCGGACGATTGTGGTCCGACTACACGTTCACCAACAAGGCCGATGCGGACGGCATCGGTTTGAAGTGGGGCGCAGGCGTCGGCGGATATTTGATTTGGGGACAAGCCGCGGTCTTCCGCGCAGAGGTCGCGTACTCGCCGGACGCCGTCTCCGAAAATCCGTCATTGCCTCTCGGTATCTACGTGGCCGACAGCGTGATGTTTTAACGGAAAATTTTTTTTCGAATCAAACGGTGTCGAACGGGATCACGTCGGTGCTCGCGAGATTCGGGATCGCCGCTTTCACCTTGTCCAAAATTTGCGCGGCGGTTCCCACCATGACGATCGCCAGGTTTTCGGGATGGATGCGCGCTTTGACCGCGACGTTCGCTGCGCCGAGCTCGACTGCTTTTATTTTCGCGACGTATCCGGAGTGGTAGTCGGCCGGCCAATCCATGATCTCGATGTCGAGCGCCTGGTGCACGCGCTTGGACGCCGTGTCGATCTCGAACGCATAGGAACGAACGAGAAATTTTTTGATGAAAGAGAGCTCGCGCGCCGAGATGCCTTTTGCCGCGTAATTCTCGATTAAATCGAGCTCGAGCGCGATGCATGGCGCGGCGTCTGCGGCGGCGGGGAACGTGTGCGCCAAGAACCAATGACGGCGGCGCGCAACGTCGAGTCGTGAAGATGCGCCATAGGACCAGCCGCGTTTGGAGCGGACCTCGCGCATGAGTCGTGATGTGAAGCTGCCGCCGAGGATTGCATCTGCAGCGAGCAATGAAAAATGATCGTCGTCTTTGGCCGACGTGCCGAGCGCGCCGAGGAAGATTTGGGTTTGCGTGCGTTCGGGTTTGTCGACGAAGACGAGACGGCGTCCGGTTTTTTCGATGGGCTCTGGCGTCGGATCTGCGATGGCTTCGCCGGTCGGTAAGCGCGAGACGAGCTTCTCTGCGAGCGCGCGCGATTGATCCGGTGTGACGTCGCCGGCGAATGCGACGACGATATTTTTCTTGTTGAAATGTTTGGCGTGAAAACCGCGAACGTCCTCGCGCGTGATCTTCGCGAGGCTGGCGCGCGTGGTGACACGGCCGAAAATGTGATCACCGAAAATCGCTTTCCGGAGCGCGCGTTCGGCCAGTGAGCGGTCGTCGTCGCGAACCTCGAGGAGGTCGGCGTCCATTTCGCGGACCAATCGCGCGACTTCGGCTTCGGCGAAGAGTGGCGCGCCGAGGATGCGCGACAAAAGATCGACGAGCGCATCGACGTTGCGAACGATGCCTTGGGCGCCGAGCGCGACCGATGCGTGCGAGACCTCTTCGGCGGCTTCCGCGCCGAGACCGTCCAGGGTCTCTTCGATTTTCCGTGCGTCTGCGCCTTCGCAGCCGCGCATGAGCAAGCGTGTGCTGACGCGCGCAAGCCCGGTTTTTTCCGGTGGATCGTGAGCTGCTCCGCTGCGGGTCGCGATCGTGATCGTCACGAGCGGCAACGCGTGCGACTCCTCCAGAAAGACGACAGTGCCGTCCTTGGTGTCGAGACGTTGCGTGGTCATTGTGCAGCGCTCTCTTCTGCTTTTTCTTCTTCGGCTTCGAGCTCGGGAGTCACCACGACGATGGTGCGCGCGTTGTCGACGAAGTAGCGCCGCGCTGCGATGCGCAGGTCACTCGCCGTGGCTCGCCGATACGCCTCGAGACGTGCGAACGCGCCGGCCGGATCTCCGAGCACCGTCGCGTAAAATCCGATCTGCTCCGCCTTGCCTGCCGCCGTTTCGAGCGACCGCAGAAGTGAGAGCTCGAGCCGCGCTTTGGCTCGGGCGAGCTCGTCGTCGGTGACCAACTCGTCGCGTGCTTTGGAAATTTGCTCGTCGAGCGCGCTCAAAATCTCTTCGGCGGTCTTTCCTTCGCGTGCGGTTCCGTACATTTCGATGAGCCCCGGATCGCGGAACGTCGAGACCCAACCGCGCAAATCCGTGGCAATTTCGAGGTCGATCGCGAGCGACCGATGCACACGTGAGGCCCGCCCACCGAACATGATTTCGACGAGCAGCGACAGCGGAACATGCTCGGCGTCGCCGAGCGCGGGGCCGTGATAGCCGATGATGAGCTTGGGCGTCGGAGTCTGCTTCATCAGAACAACGCGACGCTCGGCCTGTTGCGGCGGATCGTGCTGATAATCCTCCGCCGGAATTCGAGCCGCGGCGAGCTTGCCGTAAGCGTCGGCGATCTTGGCGATGACGTCTTTGGTCTTCACGTCGCCGACGACGATGACGGTGGCGTTGTTGGGTGCGTAAAATGTTTTGTAGAACGCCGCGCAATCATCGGGCGAGAAGTTGTTGATGTCCTCCATCCATCCGATGGTGGGCCAGTGATACGGGTGCTTGTCGAACGCGGCTTTGTAGAGAATCTCGCTCGCGGCGCCTTCGACGTCGTCGTCCACGCGGAAGCGTCGTTCGTTGGCGACGACCTCTTTCTCGCTCGTGACTTGCGGGTCGCGCAAAACCAAATGCGCCATGCGGTCGCTCTCCATTTGCACCGCCAAGCCCAGGCGATCCGACGGCAACGACTCGTAGTAGTAGGTCCAGTCTACCCACGTCGCGGCGTTGGTCTCGGCGCCGTTCTCTTCGAGCTTGCGATCGAACTCGCCGGCCTTGAGGCTCTCGGTTTCGTTGAACATCAAATGCTCGAACAAGTGCGCAAGCCCGGTTTTTCCAGGCTTTTCGTGACGTGAGCCGACGCGATACCACGTGAAATAACTCACGGTGGGTGCGCTCTTGTCGACGAGCACGATAACGCTCAATCCATTTTGCAACGTGTAGCGCTCGATCAAGCCATTGGAAAAAGGGACGGTGCCGTCGAAGGTGACGCCATCCAATTGCGCTTGAACGATCTTTTTCTGAGTTGCCACCAATCACCAATCCTTGAGATCGAGAACGGTGAGCTCACCGTTTTGAAACATCCAGACATGCGAGCCGCACATCGCGACGATGGCGGCCGTTTGCGGCGTCGTGCCGACGCGAGAGATGCGTGTCTCTTCGCGCGTCTGACCGGCGGAATGAAAAACGGGCTCGCCCGATCCGACGACGATGACGCCGCCTTCGCTGGCCACCATCGCGCCGCCGTCGAATCCGCGAATCGCCAAGGTTGCGCGCGGAACCTCGCGTTCGGTCGAGCCTTCCAAATTCAAGAATGCTTCTTGGCGACGATCCCAAATCACGGGACGCGGGACTCCGACCTCGTCGATGCGCCACACTTGACCGTCGCGGGCGAGAACGATCGGAACGCGTTGCCACACGTCCAAATCGGCGAGCAGTGTGTCGATGACTTGAGCTTCGGTGATCGCTGCCCACTTGCGGCCGTTGTAGCGCGCGACTGCGCCCATGCGATCGCCGCACACGAGCATGGTGATGTCGCGGTTGTCGGCGCTGAGCGCGACCACCGACTCGCCGTTGTCGAGCGAGGCGTCGGGTGAAAATGGAATGAAGCCTTTGCCGTCGAACTCGAGCAGCGCGCCCGCGCCCCAAATGTAGACGCGATCGCCGGAGCCACCGATGCCGTACCACCACGGCCGGCCCTTTTTCGGACGCTCGAGCACGTACGACGTGGTGCCGCTCGCCTGGAAACGAACCGCGTGTCCTTGAACGGTGAGCGCCCACATCGAGCCGTCGGCGGCGATGTGCAAATCGAGAAGTGCCTCGTCGACCGCGTGGGCCTCGCGAACGACGCCGCGCACGACGTGCAAGATCACGCTCGGCGTGTTTTGCATGTCGGGGCCGACTTGCGCTGCGATGGCACGCGTGCGACCGAGCAAGAAAAAGTCGTCCGCTGATCGGCCGCTGGCCGCACGAAACGTGTATTTTTTGGCTGGAATCGTCGCTACTTCAATCACGCCGCGGCGAATGAGGGGCGGCTCGCGCGGCGCCGCGCGCAGATCGCGAACGCTGTCTGCATAAGCCGGAGACCGCGCGCCGTCGTTGAAAAAATTCTCGTCGCGGAAGGTTCGTAGCCAGCTGAAAACTTCTTCCGCCTCGAACATGAAGATTCCGGTTCGAAGCGAAACCGCCAGCGAGAACTCGTCGAGGTTGAGGACGAGCGAGGCTTTGCCGCTCGAGTCGAAGAGACGATCGAGCGCGCCGCGAATTTCGCGCGTGCGGTCAGGGCCGAGAAGCGCTTCGATCGCCGAGACGTCTCCAGTTTCGAGGCGGCCGACGATCGGATCGTCGAACGTGAAGCCGAGCTGAACGAGCAGCCTCCGCAATCCATTCGGAATGACGGCGGCGCGGTCGACGGCTTCCTCGCGTTCGTCGGCGATGAGATCGAGCCACTCCGCGAAATGGGCTGCGATGAAATTGATGGCCTGCTCGTGCCACACGGCGACGCCGAGCTCACCGGTGGTGTCACGAATCAAGCGATCGAATGCGTAGACTTTGTCGCCAGCAACTGCGAACGGGAAGTAGCGATTTTTTTCTGCGACGAGCGGCACGAGCTCGTCGTGCATTTTGCGCATTTCGCTGGCCGACAAAAATCGTTCGACGTCGCCGAACGAGCCAGCGACCTTCATGGCCGCGAGATACGACGGCGGCAAAAGCAAAACAGTCTCGCGTGCGCGCAGCTCGTGCGGCGCGACTGGCTCACCGAACCGCTCGAGGTGACCGGTGCGCGAGAGCACCGTTTTGATCCGCTCGAGGGCGGCAAGCGAGAGCCGGGTCGGGTCGACCTTGAGAAGAACTCGGCGAGGCGCTGCGCGCTTCTTGGTGGGTTTTCGGATCATCCGTGTCAGCGAGAAAAACCGGCGAGAGAAGGTTGGGAGCCTATCACCTCTTTCGCCGAGTTAGAGCGCGACGACATCTCAAAATGGACGCAAAAAGCCCGCGATTATCAGCCAAAAACGCGTCGTTCATAAGTTTGGAGGACTTCGTTGTCGAGAGCGGCGGTGCGCACTGCGATGTAGCCGTCCGGTCGCAAAAGAACGAGACCGCTCGTTTTGATTCCATAACGCTCGCGTGCGTGCGCGTTCGCGGCTCCGACGAAGTGTGAGGAGAGCCACGAATGCTTGCGGTCGACGGTGCTCGCAAACGCGCTGGCGGCTTCTTGGTCGTCGCCTGCGAAAATCAAAAGATGATGCGTGAGTGATTTCGTCGTCTCGAAAATCGTCGAGCTGTCGAACGGCGCGTCGGGCCCGCGTTGTCCGGCGCGCAACGTCGACGCAAGCCCGTGTGCTTTTTCGACGACGATCGAGCTCTTCGGATATGCGATGTCGAGCTCCGACAAAAAGCGAAACGCTGCTCCGCGCGCTTTGGTTTTGATGATCTGCGGCGCGATGCGTTTCACCACGAAATTACGGAGCGCGATCATCGCCTCCGAGCGCGTCGTGTTCATCGAGAACATGCGATCCGTCGTCTTCAAAAGCTGCGCGCCGACCGGATGACGTTCTTCTTCGTAGGAATCGAGGAGGGATTCGTGCGCGCCGTTTTTAAGCACCAACGCCAGCTTCCACGCGAGATTCGTTGCGTCCTGGATCCCGGTGTTCATGCCTTGGCCGCCCGCCGGCGAATGGATGTGCGCCGCATCACCCGCCAAAAATATGCGCTCATCCCGATAATGATCGGCTTGCCGGTGATGCAAACGAAAACGCGCGAGCCACTGCGGGTCGTGCAGCTTCTCTTTGAATGGCGTGAAGCGCTCGAGCAGCGTTTGCATTTCGGCGAGCGTCGGGTCGCCTGCGTCGTCGGCCGGTGACTCGGCGCGCGTAGCGAGCACGCGATAGCGATTTTCCTCGTGAAGTGGAAACAGCGCGACCAATCCGTCGTCGTTGAAGCAAAGTCGCAGCTTTGGACCATCCTCCAAATCCAAGAAGGCATCCGCGAGCACGAAATCTTGAAGGTATTTTTCGCCCTCGAATTTGAAATTTCCAGAATGGCGCACGATGCTGTGCGCGCCGTCGCATCCGACTACATATTTTGCGCGCGCGATTTCTTCGTCGCCGTTCGCGTGCGCCAAAATCGCATTCACGCCGTTCGCGTCGGTCTCGAGCTTCGTTGCCTCGACCCCGCGCTCGATCGATCCACCCGCATTTTCTAGGGCTTTCGTGAGCATGCGTTCGGTCTCGGCTTGGGACACGAACAAGATGAACGAGAACGGCGTGCCTTCGATTCCGGCGTCGCCGATCTCCGCGTCGAACACTTTCTCGCCTTGGAGATAGACGGTCGCGCCCATCCCTTTGCGTCCGACCTCGATGAGCTCGTCGGCGATTTCCAATTTCTGCAACAGCTCGAGCGTCTTCGCGTGCACGACGAGCGCGCGTGATTTATCGGAAGCGACGGGCGTCTTGTCGATGATGCGATGAGCGACTCCCGCACGCGCGAGGATCGCGGCGAGCGTCAGTCCGGTTGGACCGGCTCCGACAATCAACACATCGACGTTCGAACGAGCGCTCATGCGCCCAATCGTAGAGTCAGTCGACTTTCAGAATCGCCAAAAATGCCTTCTGCGGAATCTCGACGTTGCCGACCTGTTTCATGCGCTTTTTGCCCTCTTTTTGCTTCTCGAGGAGCTTGCGCTTTCGGCTGATGTCGCCGCCGTAGCATTTTGCGGTGACGTCTTTGCGGAGTGCACGCACCGTTTCGCGCGCGATGATTTTTCCGCCGATGGCCGCTTGAATGGCCACCTCGTATTGCTGCTGCGGAACGAACTCTTTCAATTTTTCAGCGAGCGACCGCCCGCGTGTGTGGGCACGCTCGCGATGCGTGATGATGGAGAGCGCATCCAAGACGTCGCCGTTCACCATGACGTCGACTTTGACGAGATCGCCCGTGCGGTACGCGATGACCTCGTAGTCCATCGAGGCATAGCCACGCGAAACGCTCTTCAGCTTGTCGTGGAAATCGAAGAGCACGTCGCCGAACGGAAGCTCGTAGATGATGATGACGCGGTCCGCGCTGGCGTAGTTGAGCGCGACCTGCGTTCCGCGTTTGTCCTGGCAAAGCGCGATGACCGCACCGACGTATTCGGTCGGCACGTGGATCGACATTTTCACGAACGGCTCTTCGATGAAGTCGATGTTCATGACCGGCGGAAGCTTGGCCGGGTTGTCGACGATGATCATCTCGCCGCTCGTTTTCGTCACGTGATAGACGACGCTCGGCGCGGTCGTGATCAGATCCAAGTTGTGCTCGCGCTCGAGCCGCTCTTGGATGATTTCCATGTGCAAAAGGCCGAGAAATCCGCAGCGAAATCCAAATCCGAGAGCTTCCGACGAGTCGGGCTCGAACGTGAATGCGGCGTCGTTCATGTGCAGCTTGTCGAGCGCGTCGCGGAGGGCAGGGTAGTCGGAGCTGTCCGTCGGAAAAATTCCCGCGAACACCATCGGCTTCACGTCTTTGAAACCCGGGAGCGCTTGCAGTGCAGGTCCTTGATGATGCGGACCCTTCGCCGGATTCGATGCGGCGTGCGTGACGGTGTCGCCGACTTTCGTTTCGTGAACGCTGCGGATGTTGCCCGCCAAAAATCCGACCTCACCGGCGCCGATTTCGTCGAGCGCGACCGGGAACGGTTGGAAGCTGCCGAGCTCGGTGATTTCGTAGTCCGTCTTCGAAGCCATGAAGCGGATTTTGTCGCCGCGCTTCAAGAGGCCGTCGACCACGCGCACCATGACCATCGCGCCGCGATAGCTGTCGTACCAAGAATCGAAAATCAGCGCGCGAAGCGGCGCGTTCTCGTCGCCCTTCGGGTGCGGAATTTTGAGGACGATCTCCTCGAGAATTTCCGGAACGCCAATTCCGGATTTTCCGCTGCACGAAATCGCTTCCGAGCAATCAAGGCCGATGACGCTTTCGATTTGCTCTTTGGTTTTGTCGACGTCGCTGGACGGCAGATCGATCTTGTTCAGCACGGGCAAAACTTCGAGCCCTTGATCCAGCGCCAAGTAAACGTTGGCGAGCGTTTGCGCTTCGACGCCTTGCGTGGAATCCACCACCAAGATCGCGCCTTCACATGCGGAGAGTGACCGCGAAACTTCGTAGTTGAAGTCCACGTGGCCCGGCGTGTCGATCAAGTTGAGCTGATACGTTTCGCCGTCTTTTGCCGTGAATTTGAGGCGTACGTTCTGCGCCTTGATCGTGATTCCGCGCTCGCGCTCGATGTCCATCTTGTCGAGGAACTGCGCGCGTGACTCACGATCGGTCAGCGCTCCGGTGACCGAGAGAATCCGATCCGCGAGGGTCGATTTTCCGTGGTCGATGTGAGCGATGATCGAGAAGTTGCGAATCTTGTTCTGCGAGATGCTCACGCGCCGCTTGCCGCTCCATGCTTTTTGCCGTGAGCAGGAGCACTCTCGTCGTCGCGCTCTCTATCCTGGCCTGCGGCGCCTTTGTCTTGGCCTGCGGCGCCTTTGTCGTGAGAGCTCGCGCCGTTGGATTTCTCGGCGGCGGCTGCGCGCTCGAGCGATCGCGTCGAGCCATTTTCTTTCGGTGCGCGACCTTCACCGCGAGCTTCGCTGCGGGCTTCCGCGTTTCGTGTTTCGGCGCGCGCATCACCACGTGCGTCGAGCGGGAGCTGTCCGGGCAGCAGGTGCGTGTAATGCCGCAGCACGAGATCGATCCCCTCGCGAATGTAGACAGCCACCGGCACCTTCGTGCGCTCGTGCAACAGACGCAGCTTGTCGCTCTGCTCTGGTGTCACGTAGATGGTCGTCGAGATCTTCTTCCTGGACATTTTTGCGCGTGGGTAACGGGTCTTGGATCTTTGATTTTGAGAGATTTCAGCGCGTCTGCCCGCGCGATTGGGGAGGTTCTTCTAACCGAAAGACTTCACTTCTCAATCTCAAAGAACGGAAAAGACTCAACCAACGAACATACACTACGTGAACATACGTGACGGTTCAAGGCTCGCTGCGCCAAAAAGTGGACAAATTGGGGAAATTCTGCGGGAAAAAGCCCCAAAAATGCGTCTTCGCGGCTGCGGGGGGCCAGCTGCGTGTCAGAAGCGCTTTAGCCCGGACGACGTTCGGAGTCTTGGTGATGTGATTCACTCCGCCTCTTGCTTCGTGGGGTAGACCCTCGGTATCGTGACGCCGCGAACCGCTCGCACCCCATGATTTTTCCCTCCGTCGTCGACGTCGTTAAGAAAAGTGCTGCGAATCGCTGGATGATGCTCGGCGCCTTCTCGTTTTTGGGGGCGGGCATCTTCGCGCTGGCAGCGTGCGGGAGCGATTCAGTCGGCGTAGGCGACTCGAAATTGCCGGCCGGTGTCCGCGGCGAAGACGTCCAACACGAAGACTGCGCGGGCGATCGCACCGACGTCCTCGACGCCAATGGTGATGGCAAACCCGACATCAAGCGCATCTACAAAGGCAATAAAGAGGTCTGTCGCACCACCGATCTCAATCACGATGGTCTGCCGGATCTCTACGAGTACTTCGATGCATCCGGGCAAGTGCGCCGCCGCGAAGCGGACTACGACGGATCGGGCGTCGTCGACGCGATCGAATATTATCAAAACGGAAAGCTTGCTCGTCGCGAGCTGGACACGACGGGTCAGCATCGCATCGACACGTGGGATTTTTTCGACGTGAATACCGGCAAGCGCATTCGTCGCGAGCGTGACACCACGAACGACGGCCGCGTCGATCAGTGGTGGTCGTACGATGGCGACAAGGTGACGATCGCGTTCGACAAAAACAACGATGGCAAACCAGATCCAGCCGACACCATCGTGCTCAACGCCGACGCAACGCTGGCCACGCCCGCATCGTCGTCCGCGCCGACCGACGCCGGACCGCCGCCATCGACCGCAAGCACCATGGGCGCGCTCGACGCAGGAAATCCGCTCGCACCGATCACTCCGACGCCATCCGCGCCCGACGCAGGGGCTCACAAATGAGCGGTAAAACAAGCCTAATGACCTGCGCGCCTTCGCGTAGGTCGGCCGTGATGATCGGCGGCGGCATCGCGATCGGTTGGGCAGTGCTCTCCGCGTGTGGTGGCTCCACGCCTCCGCCGAAGGCCGCGACCGTTTCACCGGGCGGCTCCAAAGATCCGAGCTTGTGGCCGAAAGACGATCGCACGATGTGCGATTGGCGAAACAAACCCGAGCTCGAGGTCAGCGAAACTGCGGGACCGGGCGCGCTCAAGCCCAACGTTCGTCGCGTCTACAAAACGTTCGGCGAAGGGGACACGCGCCGCACGGTTTTGATCTGCCGCGAGGTCGACACGAATTTGGACGGCATCAAAGACACCGTCCGCACGTTCAACGACAAAGGCGAAGCGCTCCACGAGGAAGCGGACACAGACTACGACGGTCGCGTCGACGTCTGGATGTCGTTCGTCGCCGGACGCCTGGCCGAAGAAGACGTCGACAACAACCACGACGGCAAGCCCGACGAGTGGAAGTACTACACCGACGGCAAGCTCTCGCGCGCGAAGCGAGACCGCAACTTCGACGGCAACGCCGACATCTGGGAAATCTACAACAACGGCAAGCTCGAACGCATGGGCGTCGACGAGACGTTCGATGGCCACGTCGACAGATGGGATCGCGACGAGCAGATCAAGGCGCAGGAGGATGCTGACGCTAAGCAAGCTGCTGCGCAGCTTGCGGCGACGCAGACGGCGTCAGCGGCTCCGGGCGAAGATGCGTTCGTGCCGGACGCGGGCGTTGCGAGTAAAACTGTGGCGAA
>JBDTFL010000331.1:0-6181 GCA_039937955.1 Polyangiaceae bacterium
GGTCGAAGCCGCGGTCTGCACCGAGTTCCGCGCGATCTCGGAGCGTGGTGGCGTGCTCGGTGCGATGGAGCGCATGTACCAGCGCTCCAAGATTCAAGACGAGTCGCTCTATTACGAAACGATGAAGCACAACGGCACGTTGCCCATCGTCGGCGTGAACACCTTTCTGGATCCGAAAGGATCACCGACCATGCAGCCGCCGGAGGTCATTCGTTCCGGGGCAGACGAAAAGGAATACGCCATCAACGCACGCGACGCGTTTTGGAAACGCAATGCCGGGGCGGCTCCTGCTGCGCTCACTGCCGTGAAGAAGTCGGCATTGGACGGTGGCAACGTCTTCGCCGAGCTCATGGAAGCCTGTAAGGTCTGCACGCTCGGACAGATCTCCGGCGCGCTTTATCAAGTCGGTGGTCAATACCGACGCAACATGTGATTCGACATGGCCTTGAAACCTGCGCACAGCTCGGTTCTCGCAGACCTCGTGACCGACGGCATCCGTATCGAGCCGCTGTACACCGAAACCCCTAAAATTCCGCTTGATCGCGAGATCAGCAGCGGGCCGTTTCGCATTTGTACGCGCGCCCCGAACGCCACGGAGGCCTCCGCCGATCTTAGTGGTGGCGCCGAAGCTTTATGGACGTCTCCCGGTGCGGCGCTCGCGCTCGACCCTAAGCATCTGGCCTCTACGTTTTTCATTTTCGACGGCGGTCTGGAGACGTTCGACGTCATCGCGGAGCTCGCGAGCAAATCGGAAGACGGCAACTTCGCGTTCGCGCTGAATTTCGATCCGGTGAACACAGGAGCGGACCTGAGGACGTACGCAGAACGTGCGCATGCGTTCGCCGAGCGTTTTCCGAATGGCTGCGCAACCACCATCTCGACGCTGCCGTATCACGACGCAGGTGCCGACATGGCTGACGAGATCGCCATCACACTTGCATCCGGCGTCGCGATTCTCGATTCCTTCGTAGAAGCGGGGCTTTCTCCGAACGATGGCGCGAGCCAAATTTCCCTG
Organism: Polyangiaceae bacterium; assembly: GCA_039937955.1. Lineage (GTDB taxonomy): Bacteria > Myxococcota_A > Polyangia > Polyangiales > Polyangiaceae > JAICXU01. The sequence continues at coordinate 1,016 of JBDTFL010000331.1, forward strand.
CAAATCGCGATTGGACGCGACACGTTTCTCGAGCTCGCAAAAATCCGCGCGCTTCGTGTTTGCTGGAAAAAATTCTTGGCGGCATCGGGTGCTGCGGCGCATGTCAAAACGGCAGTGCACGCCGTGTGCTCTTCACGCACGATGACGGTTCGGGACCCGTGGGTGAACATGCTGCGAGTCACGACGCAGCTGTTTGCCGGAATTTTGGGCGGCGCTGATTTCGTGACGCCCAACGCGTTCGATCAAGCGTTTGGAGTCACGTCCGATCTCGGTCGCCGCATGGCCCGCAACACCGGACTGGTGCTTCGCGACGAAAGCTTCTTGGGTAAGGTCAAGGACCCGGCAGGCGGATCTTACTACTTGGAGACCGTAACCGACGCCCTCGCACGAGAGGCATGGCGACGTTTTCAAAAGATTGAAGAAGAGGGTGGGGTGGTCGCTCTATTGCACGGCGGCGCGCTCATGGCGCAGCTCAACGAAAAATGGCGCGTGCGCCTCACGCAGATCGCGAAGCGCAAAGTGGCGATCTTGGGTGTGTCGGAGTTCGCTAATTTGGACGAGAAGCTTCCGCATCCGGCTCCGCATGCTCTGGAGAATCTCGTGGCGCATCGCGACTCTGAAGCGTTCGAGCTGCTGCGCGAGCGAGCCGACAGATTGAAATCACCGCCCGAGGCCATCCTCGTCGCACTCGGTGCGCTCGCCGAATCACGACCGCGAGTCGGTTTTTCAAGCGGATTTCTCGCCGCTGGCGGAATTCGATCACGCGAGGTTGCCGCTGTCGACATTGCGCCGCTCGCGATTGTGTGCGGCACTGACGAACGTTACGCAACCGAAGCCGTCGAGAAAGTGCGCGCGCTGAAGAGCGTTGGATGCAAAATCGTTTTGCTCGCGGGTCGACCAGGCGCGCTCGAGGCGGACTTGAAAACGGCTGGAGCCGACGGCTTCATCTTCGTGGGCTGCGATGTCGTCTCGACCGTGAATGATCTGCTGTCGGCCTTCGAACGTGGTGCAACATGAATCGCCGTCTGCCGGATTTCAGCGCGCTCGATTTCGACGCCGTCGCCTCTCACTCTTCAGACCCCGATCTAAGTGGTTTGGAACGCTGGGACACACCCGAGGCGATCCCCCATAAGGCTTTGTATACGGCAGCTGACCTAGAGGACGTGACGCACCTCGGCTCGCTTCCGGGCGTTGCGCCGTTCGTCCGTGGTCCGTACCCGACGATGTATGTCGAGAAGCCGTGGACCATCCGCCAATATGCTGGTTTTTCCACAGCAGAAGACTCCAACGCGTTTTATCGACGCAACCTCGCTGCTGGTCAGATGGGTCTCTCCATCGCGTTCGATCTCGCGACGCATCGTGGTTACGACTCGGATCATCCGCGCGTCGTCGGTGATGTCGGTATGGCCGGCGTCGCCATCGACTCGATCCTCGACATGAACGTTTTGTTCGACGGCATCCCGCTCGACAAGATGAGCGTGTCGATGACGATGAACGGCGCGGTGCTTCCGATCCTCGCGCTCTACATCGTCGCTGCAGAAGAGCAGGGAGTGCCTCCCGAAAAACTGACCGGCACCATCCAGAACGACATCCTCAAAGAGTTCATGGTGCGGAATACGTACATCTATCCGCCCGCTCCATCGATGAAGATCGTCGCGGACATTTTCGCGTACACGTCGACAAAGATGCCTAAATTCAACTCGATTTCGATTTCTGGCTATCACATGCAGGAAGCGGGAGCGACCGCCGATCTCGAGCTCGGTTACACGCTGGCAGACGGTTTGGAATACGTGCGGACCGGCATCGCTTCCGGCATGAGCGTCGACAGCTTTGCGCCGCGGCTCTCGTTCTTCTTCGCCATCGGAATGAATTTTTTCATGGAGGTGGCGAAGCTTCGTGCGGCTCGTCTGCTCTGGGCGGAGCTCATGTCGCAATTTTCGCCCAAGAGCGAGAAGAGCCTCGCGCTCCGCACGCATTGTCAGACGTCGGGGTGGTCGCTCACTGCACAAGACGTCTACAACAACGTGATCCGCACCTCGATCGAAGCGATGGCCGCGACCCAAGGTCATACGCAGAGCCTCCATACCAACTCGCTCGACGAGGCCCTCGCGCTTCCGACCGATTTTTCTGCACGAATTGCGCGCAACACGCAATTGCAGCTGCAGCTCGAATCGGGAACGACGCGCCCGGTGGATCCGTGGGGTGGTAGCTATTACGTCGAGAAGCTCACCCATGATCTAGCGGAGCGAGCGCGAGCTCACATCAAGGAGATCGAATCTCTCGGCGGCATGGTCAAGGCCATCGAGGCGGGCGTACCTAAGCTTAGGATCGAAGAAGCAGCCGCGCGCACCCAAGCGCGAATCGATTCGCGTCGTCAAATCATCATCGGCATCAATCGACACAAGCCGACCGCAAAAGAAACCATCCCGGTTCTCAAGGTCGACAACGCGGCGGTTCGCAAAAATCAGATCGAGCGATTGGAGCGGCTGAAACGCGAACGCGATTCGATCGCAGTCCGCACAGCGCTCGACGCACTGACCGCGTGCGCCGCAGACCTCTCTGGAAAGCGCGGAAATCTGCTGGATTTGGCGGTCTCTGCGGGTCGCGCACGGGCGACGGTCGGCGAAATTTCGCTCGCTCTCGAGAAAGTTTGGGGACGCCATCAAGCCGAGATCCGCGCCATCTCGGGCGTGTACGCTGGAGAGGTGGGAGACAGCTCGGCCGCCATCACCGACGTGCGCGCACGCACGAAAGCGTTTCTCGATCGCGAGGGTCGACGCCCACGAATCTTGGTCGCCAAAATGGGACAAGACGGGCACGACCGCGGTCAGAAGGTGATCGCTACGGCATTTGCGGACCTCGGCTTCGACGTCGACATCGGACCGCTGTTTCAGACGCCCGACGAGACTGCGCTGGCCGCGGTCGAGAACGACGTTCACATCATCGGCGCGAGCAGCTTGGCGGCCGGACACCTCACGTTGATCCCCGCGTTGCGCGCGGCGCTCGACAAGCTCGGTCGTCCCGACATTTTGATCGTCGCGGGCGGAGTCATTCCGCCCGACGATTATGCGGCTTTGCGCGCGGCCGGTGCGGTCGACATTTTCGGACCGGGCACCGTCATCGCAGAGGCGGCCGGCTCGCTCATCGATCTTCTGGAAAAATCATGATCGAGAAACGTTCACGCCTCTCGCTCGACGAGTACGAGCGCGGCGTGCTCGGTCGCGATCGCGCGGTGCTCGCGCAAGCCATCACGCTCATCGAGAGTCGTGACGAACAAGACGGTCACCTCGCCCAAGAATTACTCACGCGTTTACTTCCGAAAACCGGAGCCGCGCGCCGCGTGGGAGTTACGGGCGTGCCCGGCGTCGGCAAATCCACGTTCGTCGACGAGCTCGGTATCCGCCTCCTCGCCAGAGGAAAAACGGTCGCCGTTCTCGCGATCGATCCGTCGAGCTCCATCTCGGGCGGATCGATTTTAGGCGACAAAACAAGGATGGCGCGCTTGTCGCTCGAGGCGGGCGCATTCATTCGGCCGTCACCGAGCGCGCTGTCGCCGGGCGGGATTGCACGACGCACTCGCGAGACGATGCTCCTCTGCGAGGCTGCCGGATTCGACGTCGTGCTCGTCGAAACGGTCGGTGTCGGACAAGGCGAAACTGCCGTCTCGGAGATGGTCGATTTTTTTCTCGTGCTCGCGCTCGCCGGCGCGGGCGACGAGCTGCAAGGAATCAAAAAGGGAATTTTGGAATTGGCCGACGCCATCTGCGTGAACAAATGCGACGGCGAAAATGCAGCACGCGCCAAAGTAGCCCTCGGTGATTTGAAAGCGGCGCTTCGTTACCTGCCGCGCAAACGTCCGAGCTGGGAACCGCGCGCGCTCGCGGTGTCGGGCCAAACGGGTGAAGGGCTCGATGCGCTTTGGGCCGTCGTCGAAGAGCAGCGCAGCTCGTACGAAGCGTCGGGCGAGCTTCAAAAATTGCGCAGCGAGCAACAGCGTTCGTGGCTCTGGTCGCTCGTTACCGATCGACTCGAGCGCACGTTTCGAGCATCTGCCGATGTTGCGAGGCTGCTCCCGCGCATCGAAGCGGAGGTGCTCGCGGGAAAGATCACGCCGCCCGCCGCAACCGACGCGCTGTTCGCTGCGTTCGATTCGACGAAATCAACATCGAGCTGATCGTCTTTTCAAAAGCACCAAATCAGCTTTTTTCCACGGAGAACGTCGTGCACGAGCCGTTCGTGATGTCTCCGGAAAATCCCGCGTCGCTCGCAGGTCCGTGCAGGCCGACCGAGACCCAGCCGTCGGGTTGATCGATCCATTCGCCGGGCGTGAAGGTCGCGACGCCCGTGCTCGTGTCGAAGGTTCCGCTCAGGTGATACGACCCGATCACGCCGCCGCTCTTCCAATCGAAGACGAAGATCGCGTCGTCGATCACGTCGTCGTGCGCGGCGACGATTTTGAAATCGAGATCGGTCAATCCTTGCGCGCACGTGTAGGTGCCGATCCAACTTTGGCCGGGATGAAACGGGTCGGCGAACGCGCTCGCTCGTGGCGCTTCGCCCGGGTCGGGAGTGATGTCATTTGGTGCGGATTCACCGAGAACTCTGCCTCCGCACGCCGTAGTCGTCAGAACGGCGATCGTGAAAAGCATACGCGTCGCGATCATTTCGACTCGTAACGCAACGGCCGGGCCAGGTAACGTGAGCCACACATGACGCCGACGTTCGCAGAGTTTTTTAGGAAGAAGCACGCCGCGATTCCGATGGGATCCGCGCAGACCGTTTTGGCCTTGGCTGAAGAGGGCGCGACGCTGCCGTTCATCGCGCGCTACCGAAAAGAGCAGACCGGCAATCTCGACGAGGTCCAGATTCAAGCGGTGCTCGACGCGAAAGAGGCGTGGGACACGCTCGAGAAGCGCAAGAAGACGGTGCTCGAGGAGATTGAGAAGCAAGGGAAGCTGTCGGCCGAGCTCAAAGAAAAGATCATTCACGAGACCGAGATCGATCGGCTCGAGGAGATTTATCTGCCCTACAAACAGAAACGAAAAACCAAAGCGACCGTCGCGCGTGAAGCTGGTCTCGAGCCGCTCGCCGATTGGATGTGGAAGGTCTCGCACGAGCAGGGCGCGAACGGCGAAACGCTGGAACAGAAGGCGAGCTCATTTCTCT
>JBDTFL010000332.1:0-10300 GCA_039937955.1 Polyangiaceae bacterium
CGGCGGCACGTTTCGCCTCCGCCGAAGAGATGGCGGCAGCGCTCGCGCCTTGGTCGTCGTTGCCGACATTGCCAACGAATTCGCCGTCGATGAGCGCGCCCGCCCGCGGGACTTCGCCCAACGCGTACACGACCGCTCCGAATTCTCCGAGCTCGCGAGCCGTGACAGGTCCCGCGTTCATCGCTCCGGCTACCGCGGGGCCGGTGCAGCAAACCGGAGGCGGAGGACGAATCGCGATCTTCGGCGTTCTGGCACTCATCGGAATCTTCGTGGCGATCGGCGTCGCCTTCTTCGCGTTCACCAAGCTTCGCGCGGACACTGCAGCCTCGCCAAACCCTGCGGCTGTGGCCGACGTCACCACCTCACCGACGACGGTCGTTCCCACGCCCAACATCAGCACCAGCACCGCGGCGACCACCCCTTCGGCGCATCATGTCACCACCGCCGCTCGGGGCACGAACGCGGCGGCTGCCGGTTCGTCGAGCACGCCCGTCACTATCGGCGCATCCCACGGCAAGGTGGCGCGGCTTACGGCAACCGTCGGAGGCGTCTATCCGACGGCCCCCATACGCGACCGCGCCGACGCAAGCCTCGACGCCGCTACGGCGTGCCTCACGAAATTTCCACCGCCCGACAGCACGCCCACGTTCTTCGTGACCGTGGACGCATCCGGGCTCGTCGTGGACGTGGGCAATGCAAATGGAGCTTCCGAACCGCGCAACCCGAGCCTCGATCGCTGCATGGTGGCAGTCTTCCAGGGCTTGCATCTCGGGAAACCGGATGACGCCGGTTGGTTCCGCGTGAGCTACGCGTTCCCGTAGGCGAAGGCGGTTACGGTACCGTTAGACTTACGATCTGGGAGCCGGGAGTCGTGATCTGGCTTCACAGTGGCGTCAAATACGCGTCTTGTTGAGCCACTGCATCGACGTCGCCAGTCACGGTGATACCGCGGGGCCCCCGCACGTGAATGCGCGCGAGAGAGGAGCTTCTCGCCCAATCCGGAGTGACGTCCACGGCGGTATCGGGAGAGGCGACGTTGGTCGGCATCGAGCACGCCGGTGACGTGGACGCCCTGCGGATGACCCCATCGGCGACCGAGTCGAGCACGATGCGCGAGCGCTCGCCGACGTGCCCGTTGCGATGAAGATGAATCGGATACGTCTTCTGAAGTCGCCGTCGTCGGCTTGGCAGTCGACGCGCCGCCGCAGCCGAGCACCGAAGCGAAGATCACCGGGAAGAGAGATCGAATGTGCACACGCGACGAATATCAAGCTTAGGCAGCCTGGGGCAATAGCACATCGGTATTGTGGTTCGACGGCAACGCATTCGCATCTTAGTAGCTCTTTTGAAGGGTAGCGCGGTAACGCGAGCCTAAGGTCGAGACGGTCATTGTCGCAAATCCGGTGGGCCCTTCCGGTACGAGCAAGAATCCGCCCGACACGTGGTCGACCTCATAGAAGTAGCCGGTCGTGCTGACGAGCGTTCGGCCTGTGGCGTCGTCGTAGGTTACGACTCGAGGATCGGATGACGGCTTACGCCGAAGGGTGGTAGGCCTTCCCCAATGTAGATTTCCTTCACCGTCGACGCTCACGAAGCGAAAGGGTTGGGGAGAAGAAAACATCCCGCCGATGATGTCCGCGGCACCATCTACCGTTTGCACGCGCGTGAAAAGAGCTCCGTACGTGTAGTCGCTCACCCAAGTGGGCGGGCAGTAGCCCATCATGTCGCCGGTCGTGGAAGGCTGGAAAAATAGCCTGTTTACGAGATCGTATCCGACCAGGCCGATGGATCCGAAGTTTCCGTAAGGGCCGCTGATGACATACGCCGCGGGAAATCCCGGGTCGACGCTGCCCGCGCCGCAGCCTGGCGCATGATTGCGTCCGTGCGCATGACCGACCTCGTGGGCCATCGTGGTAGCGGTGCGACTGCCGCTGTAACCGAGCCCGGTGCTGACACGACCGATAGGGTCCGTCGCGCTTCCGATGATCGAGACTCCCGTCATGCAGGAACCCTGGCAGAAGTCGTCGAAGGTCGCCTCCGGATCGAACGTGCCCCAATAGTAGACATCGTCGGGCGGGTTGTCGGCTTGCCTTAGGCTACTGATGTCTTGCAAGACTTGGTTGAACCCGCCGCCGGTACGCGTAACCGTTACACCATCTGTGTATACTGCATGTAACGTGATCTGCACATCCGTGACCGGATACATCGCGAACAGCGTGTCGTGCAAAAGCTTGAGCTGGGCGAGAGATGTGTCCGGCGCCGATCCTCCGTTGACCAAGACGGGCACGAATGAAATCTTGAGCAGGCCGGAGACCTTCGCGTCATGTGCGGTCGTGGAGCCGTCTTGCGGAAAGCGCGCTGTGCTCGGCTGTCCGTCGGGCGTTGCTGCAGCGCTAGGGTCGGAAAGTGCGACTGAGTACTTCCCGCCGAGGACGAGATCCTTGGCGGGGACCTCGAAATTGAGGGTCGAGCTCACATCGGATTCGGTCGATGCAGTGCTGATCGACTGCGTCACGGAGAGTACGTCGAGAGCGTTGTTGCTCGCGTCTTCGAAGCGGAGCTGCGCGGTCACGTTGCCGTGGAAGCCGCTCACGGGCGCGACGAAGACCCGATATAGCGCGGGGCGGCCAACGACGAGCGGGGAGGCATGCGCTGCCGCTGCCCCAGCACGCACGATTACGATCTCAGTTCCTTGATAGACGTTGATCTGACTGACGCTCGCGCCTGTCGCCAATCGTACCGGAGCCGGCGAAATCGCGTCGTTTGCTGCGTCCGCCGGCGCGCTGCCTTCGTCCGCTGCTCCGCCCTCGACGCTGGCATCGACGCCGTTACCAGCCGGACTTTCACTGGCGTCGTCGGATGCCGCTCCCGAGCAAGCGGCCAAAAGGAGCGCTGCTGCGCAAGCACTGAAGGACCTCAATGTTTGCCTCCTCGCTCAACTTAGCCCGGCGGGCTCGGCAAGCTTCGCGGCAGGCGCCAAACGCTTGTCGGCGTCCGCCAAACCGAAGGTCGTTCGACGAACCACCTTCACGAATCCCAGCAAAATGAGCAGTCGCGGCCACAGATGACTAAAACGCGACGTCCGAAAATATCCAGCGCGCCATCGAACGACGCAGGGTGCTATCTGTCCGAGCTGACGAAAGTGAATCGCGCTTTTCTCGTACGTGCTTCGGTGCTGGCGTTTCGTTCGGTGGCCGCGCTTCTTTTTGCATCGATCGTCGTTGCGGCCTCGCACGATGTTTCGCAAGCGTGGGACTCGGGCTACTACCATTTGCCGTTTGCCGCCCGTCTCGGCGGGGTGGTCGGCGCCGATTCGTTCGCGTTCGACGCTGCGAATCAAGCGCGTTTCGAAGGCTTCCCGCTGCTCGCGGAGCTGCTCCAGGGCTTGCTTTGGCGCATCACTGGCCGCATCGAATGCGCGAGCTTCGTCGCGGTCGCGAGCGTTCCGTTGTTCGCGTGGTTTTTGCGGCGTCGGTTCGACGTGCCGATATCGCTGTCGATGATCGCGCTCTTCGCCATTCCGCTCGTGCAAACGCACGCTACGTCTTGCTACGTGGATCTGCCGGCCAACGCTGCGGCAAGCGTAGTGGTGCTCATGGCCATCGAAGCGGTCGCAACGACCCGCGAGATTTCCATGCGCGCTGTCGCCGTCGTGTGCGCGTGCGCTGCGATCGCCGCGAACATGAAGGCGCTGCTCCACGTCATTTTGATTTTGGCATTGCTGGTGATCGCCTGGCGTCTCTTCAAGCGTGGCGATCGCAAGAAAATGATGGTGCTCGCGTTGGCGTTGCCGCTCATCTTCGCGACGCCGCTGAAAAATTTAGCTCTTCATCAAAACCCTTATTTTCCCCTGCAATTGACGATCGCCGGACATGTGTTTCCGGGCGTCGAAGCGCCGTACTCGTCGTCGCCGCCATGGCTGGCGAGCACGCCTCGTCCGGTCCGCTTCGTCTGCTCGATCCTCGAAATCGGCATTCGCCCCTTCACCGACGAGCGTCGCTGGACCGTCGATCAATGGATGCCCGAATCGTCCGGAAGTCGGATGGGTGGATTTTTCGGGGTCTACGTCGTCGCGAATCTCGCGCTGCTCGTGTGGAGCGCGGCTCGCGACCGTGAAGGCACGGTGCGCCGGGCAAGTATCGCGTTTCTCGCGTTCACTTTGGTCGTGTCGCTCATGCCGCAGTCGCACGAGCTTCGTTATTATTTGTCGTGGATGATGGTGCTGGTCGCGCTCAACGCGTGGTTCATCTGTCGTACGGATCCGGCTGAAATCAAGCTCGATCGCCCGATGTTCGGAATGTTCGCGACCGCGGCGCTCCTCTTCGTCGTCGCGGTCACGCGCGCTGATTACGTCTTGCCTTCAGGATCTTCACTCGCACAATTGCTCGACAAAAAAATCGACGAGCACGCCGTCGCCGCAGTGCCCAATGGCGCGCATGTTTGCGTCGATCGCGCGCCGTGGTCGCTCTACTACGCGGCGCCGTTTCATCCGCCGCATCATTACGTCGTGCAAGAGGCGGAGACATCGGCTGATTGTGCCGGCGCGCCGAGGCTCTGAGGAGCCTCGATCCGTTCGGCCTTCGCGATGGCGAGCGCTCGTGTGAGCTGCGCGATGCGATCGGCGTCATCGTGACGGCAGCGGCGCGAGAGAAGAGATTCACGCACCAGCCAAATCACGATCGGATATAGCAAGAAATCCACGCCGCGATTGATGCCGACCATATGCGCGAGCATCGTGGCGCGTGCAGGAAATACGATGAAGAACGCGCCGGTGACGAAGGCCATCCCTTGAATCAACAGGGCGCGCCGATTTTTTTTCGGCTGCGTTGCCCAATCGAACATCAACAGGCCGAACACCATACTGAGAAGCGCGATGGCAGCGAGCGTCATGTCTCTGGTTCTCCGAAAAGATAGTGATCGAAAAGGTCGTGGACGATCGCGAGCGCGCCGAGAGAGCGTTGTCCCTTCGCGATCGAATCTCGCGTGTAACGAAGTGAAACCGGGACCTCGACGATGACGAGGGTGGAGGCACGCGACGCGCGTTGTTTGATCTCGGTCGCGTGCGCCATGCGACATTGACGAATCGGAATTCGCTCGAGAGCCGCGCGGCTGAAGGCACGCAAACCGTTGTGTGCGTCGGTCAAACGGAGTCCGGTCAGCGCCCACTCGAACAAAAGAGCTGCACGCAAAAGAATGGCACGCGCCAGCGGGACGTTCGAATGGCCGAGAAAACGGTTGCCGAATGCGATGTCGGCTCCGCCGCAAACCGCGCGCGCGAGAGCAATCGCGTCCGATGCGAGATGTTGACCGTCGGCATCCATCGTGACGAAAGCCGCGATGTCCTTTTCGCGGAGCGACATCTGACGAGCCGTCTCGAGAGCTGCACCTTGTCCCAAATTCAACGCGTGACGAAGCGCGACGATGCGGAAGTCAGTAGTCGCTTTCGGAAGGGTGCGAAGATCGATCACCGGCTCGCTGCCATCGTCGACGAGAAATACGGTGACGTCGAACTGGCCGGCGGCTTCGTTCTGCAAGGAAGCGAGCGTCTGCGCGACCTGCGAGCGCTCGTTGTACGCCGGCATGAGCACCGCGATGTGATCGATCATGGCGCGACCTCGCAGACGATACCGTCGGGCGTGGCTCCGCACACGTCGGCGCGGCCGTCGCCGTTCACGTCGCCGAAAACGCGATCATCTGCTGCGCCTCGCTCACTCCAGGTCGTCGATCGCAAAAACGAAATCGCCGTGGAAAATGCGCAGTTCGTGTGCACGCCCGATTGCTCGCAGAGATCGGCGCGGCCGTCGCCGTTGAGGTCACCGAGCAGGAGCGCGGCGTGCGTGTCCTTGAAGTCTCCTGCTTGCACCCATTCGCGTGTTGCTGCGAACGAGGTGCCATTCGACAGCGCGCACGATATGCCGGTGCGCGAGCGGCCGCAGAGGTCGGCAGGGCCGTTGCCGTCGATGTCGCCGATCACGAAGCTCGCGAGCCAGGTTTGGTCGACGCCGTCGTGCCAAGGTCGAGCACGCTCGAAGCCGCTACCGCTACTGCGTGCACACCAGATCGCGTTTGCGCGTGCAGCGCAGACGTCGCTTTTTCCGTCGCCGTCGATGTCGCCGAAATGAAGGGAAGTAGCGTCGGCAAATTCGTTCGACCAAGAGGCTGCGCCGGCGAAGTCGCCATCGACCGATGCGAGCGCGCACGAAATTCCGCGTGCGGTGCGCGTACAAAGATCGGCGCGACGATCACCGTTCACGTCGGCGAGAAAGAGTCCGCCGCGTGCGTCGATCGCTGCGACGCGGGCATGACCGAACATCGTCATCGGCGGGCCATTCTCCGATGCGTGTGATTCGGACGATGCACAAACGACATGTGCGTCCTCGCTTGCGCAGAGATCGGCGCGACCATCTGCGTCGAGATCGCCGAGCGCGATCACTCTCGCATTTTCCGGATCGAATACCGCCGTGTCTTCCAGTGCGGCAGGGAAGCGAACGCGCGGAGCTGAGAAATGCAGCACCGGCGCCGCGAACACGAAACCCTTTGATTTCAGCTGCGGAACGAGATCCTCGGCGACGTCATTCGCGTAGCGCGAGCCGACATGACCGACGCGCGCATGGAGCAGCACGATTCCGTGACCTGCTGATTCGATCGACTCGAGATAACGTGCGGCGACGACTCGCGGCTTCACGCGCAACGCTCCGCCGGGTGCCGCGCCTTCGCATTCGAGCGCCGGACGCGACGAATGACAGTAAAGCGAGCCCTCCCAGTCTTTGCGATCGATGTCCCAACGAACCGGTCCCACGAGCTGCGCGAGATCCGGATCGGTCGCGACCGACGTTGCCGAAGCCGTGTTCCACGCACCGCCCGGCACGCGAAAAAGCTCGAGCTCATTTTCGATGAACGGATCGATGCTGCGCTGCTCGTCGTGCAATTGCGCGCGCACGACATCCGAGGACGCACCCCACAGCGACACGTGATTTTCCGTGTGATTCGCGATGCGATGATGGAGCGCTGTCAAATCCTGGAGCACCGGAAACGAAGCCACGCCGCTTGCGAACACGTCATCGCCTTTTCCGGGGTCGGCCGAGAGGTCGTCGATCCATGCATTCACGACGAAGAAGGTGGCCGATATTTTTTCGCGACTCAAGTACTCCGCGAGGTCGAGTGTATGGGCGTCGGGACCGTCGTCGAACGTGAGCGCAATCACCCGGTCCGGAAACGCTCGCCCATCGAGTTGAGTCCGCAGGTCGGTCGGCTGCCGCCCTGCAGCAACCGTGGTCGGTGCGATCGCGATCGCGCTTGATTTTGCCTGGATTGAGGTCTCGTGCGCGCCGGTCGGCGAGCTGCATGCCGACGCAACTGCGACCACGAGTACCGTCCCGCCCCACCTTTGCAGCACGACGTTCGATTTAATCACCTCTGGCTCCGCGCAAGTCAAGCATGCCGTACCCCGGATTTCTTCCCGAGGATCGAGCGTCTGAGGACGGCTCATACATCAAAGCGCTTCGAAGATTACCGTCACGAGGGTGCCTTTGTCCGGTTTTGCTCTGCACGTGAATCGTTCTCGCGAGTAAAAGCCGCTATACCTTGACATCATGTATCTTGATGTGAAGATATATGAGTATGGTGCTGAGCAGGCGCGACGCTTCGGGAACGCACGTCTGGCTGGTGATGATGAAGGCGTATCGCGCGCTCCAAGAGAATGCGTCGCGCAGCATTGCAGCGGCGGACATGGGTCTGTCGGATTTTGGGACGCTGGAGCTGCTGCTCCACAAAGGGCCGCAGCCGGTGAACGAGATTGGACGGCGAATTCACCTGACCAGCGGATCGATCACGACCGCGGTGGATCGCCTTGAAAAACGCGGTTTGGTGAAGCGGGGCGCCGATCCAAATGATCGACGTGCGCGCGTCGTCGATCTCACACCGAAAGGGAGAACGCTGATCACCACGGTATTTCGCGCGCACACGGCCGCGATGGATCGCGTCGCCGAGGATCTCTCCGAAACGGAGCGCACGATGCTCATTCGCTTACTGAAAAAACTGGGCCTCTCCGCCGTAGAACACTCGGCAAAGAGCAGCTAAAAAAAGGAACACCATCATCATGTCTCTCTCCTATTCCCAAACGACCACCTCCACGCCAACCACGAAGTCTCGCGCGATCATCCACAAAACACGCGGCGCAACGCATGGAGCGATCACGCGACTCGTGAGCCCCGGCGACGTCGGCGAGCTCATCAAGCCTTTCGTTTTTCTCGATCACTTTTCGGCGACGCCCAACGGCTTCGGCGGTTTCGGATGGCATCCGCATTCCGGCATCGCAACCATCAGCGTGATCCTCGAAGGCGCGACCAGCTACGAAGAAACCACTGGCGCGAAAGGCGTGCTCAATGCCGGGTCGGTCGAGTTCATGCGCGCCGGCAAAGGCGTTTGGCATACCGGCGCACCTGTCGGAAAGGATCGCATCGTCGGTTATCAGCTTTGGATCGCACTACCGAGTGATCTCGAGCACGCGCCGTGCGCATCTCACTATTTGCAGAGTGACGACGTCGCTGGCGATGGTCCGGTTCGCGTGATCCTCGGACGCTACGGAAATGCGGCGAGCTCCATCGCAGCGCCGGCCACGATCAATTATCTCGTCGTCGACTTGAAAGACGGCGAACGCTGGACATACGCAACTCCCGCCGGACACACGGTCGGTTGGGTTGCCGTGCATGCTGGAAAGCTGCGAACACCCGCACTCGTTTCGAGCGGTGATTTAGCGGTATTCGAAGCGTCAGACGATGCGATCGATTTCGTTGCCGAAGGCGATACGTCGTTCGTGCTCGGCAGCGCGGTTCCGCATCCGCATGATCTCGTGGTCGGCTCTTACTCCGTGCACACGAGCGCGCAGGCGTTGATGGAAGGCGAAGCTGAAATTCGCCGCATCTACAAAGACGAGCCCAACCTGCGAGCGAGTCGTCGTTGAGAAACGCGAGAGGGCGTGAGCCATCCCTTTCCGACCGTGCGCGTACGTTTCGTGAATGAGAGTTGGTATACAGTCACGCCAATGACTCGATGGCCGCTGCTCATTGCGCTCGTTTTTCTCGCGGGTTGCGAATCGATGGAAGAGAGCGCCAAGAAGACGTTTTCGCACGACAACACGTGCCCGCTCGGCCGCGTCGAGACGCGCGTGCGGAAGGATCTCAAGCTGTCGATGTTCCAAGGGAACATGACGCCGCCAGCGGACGTCGCCGCCGATCCGGGCCGCCTCAAGATGTGGCAGGACCAGCAGGCGAAAAATTCTTCCGAGGACGACGACAATTGGACGATCACCGAAGCGCGCGGTTGCGACAAACATGTATTCTACAAGTGCAAGCTTCCGCAAGGCGGCAACGGCGATCCCCGTTACTTGTGCATGTCGCAGTCGAACGTGCCCAAGACGATCTCAGGGTGGCCGGACGCCACCGCACCTAAATAAGAGCTGACGAGACCGACCGGGTCATAGCTCGCAGCGCGAAAGAAGCAGCAGCGTGCGTGGGTCGCGATGGCGAATGCGGAAACCGCCAATGCCGTCGTGGACCTGCTCCATCGTGATGCGCTTTGCATGCGTCACGTCGACGTCTCGCACGCGCGCGAGCACGTCCTTCGCCAAGGGTCCGTCATCGACGTAAACGACGAGCTCGAAATCTTTGTCGTCCTCGAGACTCCGGCAATTGCCGTTGGTCGATCCATGGATCGAATGGCGTTCGTCGAACACCGCCATCTTCAGATGGTTGAAGTGATTTTGATACTCGTACACGACGATGCCGCATTCGAGGTAGCGCGCGTATTCGTATTGCTGGGCGTCCGCCCCGAAATCGTTGTCGTTCATTTCGGGCGAAGGGAGCATCAGCACGACGTCGAGCTCGGGCCGCATCTTCTTCGCTTCGCAAAGCGCGTCGACGAGCCTCGGATGATAGAGGTACGGGTTCTCGATGAAGATCGAACGCGTCGCCTCCCCGATGAGACGCAGATAGAGCGCGCGCACCGGATTCGGCTTGTCGTCGGGCTCGTTCGAAATGCATTCGGCATGTTGCAGCTCGAAACCCGCACCCGTTGATGTCTCGTCGAGCATTTCGTCCGACAAGTGCTCGTAGTCGTCGCCGCCGTCGAGCACGAAGCGATCGTGAAAGTGATGATCGAGCGCGTGCGCGATTGGACCCTCGAAACGCGTGAGGCTGTCGTGCCACTTCCACCATGGCTCGTTGAGGCCCGCCTGCTTGCGATCATCGCCTTCGATCTTCGCGTTCTTGTCGGGATCGAACGGCACATGAAACATGTATTG
>JBDTFL010000333.1:0-5217 GCA_039937955.1 Polyangiaceae bacterium
TCAGGAAAAAGACATTCGCCGCGTCTCGCAAGGCGACGAGGCCGTCGCGACGTTCGTCGCGTACCCTGGCGAGAATTTCACTGGAAACGTGCTTTTTGTAGGGGATTTGCTCGACCCCGAGACGCGCACCATCAAAGTGCGCGTCCAATTCGCAAACCCAGACACGCGCCTGAAGCCCGGTATGTTCGCAACCGTCACGTTCAAAAATAAAGCAATCCCCGAGGTCGTCGTGCCGACCACCGCCGTGGTTCTCAGCGGCGAAAAAAGTCAGGTCTACGTCGAGAAAGCCCCGTGGACGTTCGAGAAGCGCATCGTCGAGGTCGGCGATCAGCTGAATGGCCGCGTGGCGATCGCGAAGGGTCTCGATGTCGGAGACCGCATCGTGATCGAAAACGCCGTCATGCTGCCCTGACACGCGATGAGCTCTCGTGATCGCGTTGGTGCCTCGACATGATTGATCGCTTCGTAGCTGCGTGTCTTCAGCGCCGGTGGCTGGTTGCCGCCGTTTTCATGATGATCGCGGTGTTCGGCTACTACGCGTGGACGTCACTTGCGGTCGAGGCATATCCCGACATCGCCGACGTGACCGCGCAGGTCGTCACGCAATTTCCGGGTCACGCTGCCGAAGAGGTGGAAGAGCAGATCACCATTCCGCTCGAGCGCGAGCTCAATGGAATTCCCGGTTTGCAGGTCATGCGCTCGCGCAGCACGTTCGGCCTGTCGCTCATCACGCTCGTGTTTCGCGATGGCGTCGAAGACTATTGGGCGCGCCAACGCATTCGCGAGCGCGTGGCAGACGCCACGTTGCCCGACGACGCCACGGCTCCAGACCTCGATCCGCTGACGTCACCAATCGGCGAGATTTACCGCTATACGCTGACATCGCCGACGCGCGGCCAACGCGAGCTGAAAGAGCTTCAGCAGTGGGTCGTCATCCCCACCATCAAGCAAGTCTTCGGCGTCGCCGACATCACGAACTTCGGTGGCGAGACTACGCAGTATCAGCTCGCGCTCGACCCCGCGCGACTTCAACAATACAACCTCTCGCTCGCCCAAGTCGTCAGCGCCATCAAATCCAACAACGCCAACGCCGGCGGCAGCGTGCTGGTGCGCGGAGATCAGGCTGCGGTCGTGCGCGGCATCGGTCTCGTTCGCAGCTTGGACGATTTGGGAAATATCGTCGTCTCGCAACACGAGGGCACACCGGTATTTTTGAAAAATTTGGGGGCGCTACAGCTCGGCGCGCTCGCCCGAAATGGCATCGCCGGCAAAGACGCAGATGGCGACGTCGTATCGGGAATCGTGCTGCTTTTACGTGGATCGAACCCGTCGGTCGTTTTGGACGGCGTGCACGAAAAAGTCGAGGCGCTCAATCACGGCGTGCTTCCGCCCGACGTGAAGATCGTTCCGTATTTGGATCGCACCGAGCTGGTCGACACGACGCTGCATACGGTTTCGCACACGCTGCTCGAAGGCATGACGCTCGTGCTTTTGGTGTTGCTCGGATTTTTGGGCAGCCCACGCAGCGCGCTGATCGTCGCGCTCACCATTCCGCTCGCGCTGCTCATCGCGTTCATCATGATGAGCTTCACCAACATCCCGGCGAACTTGCTGTCACTCGGCGCGATCGACTTCGGCGTCATCGTCGACGGATCCATCGTCGTGCTCGAAAATATTTTGCGCGTGCGCGAGGAGCGCCCGACCGAATGGCTCACCGTGGAGGATGCGCGCGCCGCCGCAACGCAGGTTGCGCGTCCGATGTTCTTCGCGACGACCATCATCGTTACCGCATATTTGCCGCTGTTTGCGTTCCAACGCGTCGAGAAGAAATTGTTCACGCCGATGGCTTACACCGTCGGCTATGCACTCGGCGGTGCAGCGCTGGTCGCGCTCGCGCTCATTCCAGGTCTCGCGTACACGGTGCTCCGAAAGCCGCGGAAGATCTTCCACAACCCGGTCTTGCATTGGCTCGACCTTCGTTACGACACGCTCTTGAAGCGGATCTGCGCGCGGCCAATCCTCGCGATCGGACCTGGAGTCCTGGCGATTGTATTGGCTGGTGTGCTCGGCGCGACGGTCGGCCGCGAATTTTTGCCGGAGCTCGATGAAGGGTCTTTGTGGCTCCAGGTGACGCTGCCTCCGGGCTTGTCGCTCGAAAAGGCGAGCGAGATGGCGGGCGAGATTCGCAGCGCCACGAAAGAATTTTCGGAGGTGAGCTACATCACCACGCAGCTCGGTCGCAACGACGACGGCACCGACTCGTGGACCTTCTCGCACATCGAGGCGTCGGTCGGCTTGACCAAGTACGCGACCTGGCAAAAGGGTGAAACAAAGCACGATCTCATCAACAAGATGGCCAAGCGATTCGCCCAAATCCCCGGGGTTTTGGTGGGGTTTTCGCAACCGATGATCGACGGCGTGAACGACAAAATCGCCGGCGCGCACTCGGAGCTCGTCGTCAAAGTTTACGGAAATGATTTTGCGGAAACGCGGCGCATCGCCAATCAAACGATCGAGACATTGAAGAACACCCCAGGCGCGGTGGACGTCGCGCTCGATCAAGAGCCGCCGCTTCCGCAGCTCCAGATCTCCATTGATCGCGCTGCTGCCGCGCGCTTCGGTTTGAACGTCACCGACATCTCCGATCTCATCGAAATCGGAATCGGAGGCCGGCCCGTAGCGCAGCTCTTCAAAGGCGAGCGCCGTTACGACATCACCATTCGCTTCGTCGACGCCGTTCGCAGCAGCCCCGACGCCATCGGCAATCTGACCATCGTCAACGGATCCGGCGCGCGCATTCCGCTCTCGGAGGTGGCAACCGTGCAGCTCAAGACGGGCGAAAGCACCATCACCCGCGAGATGAATCGTCGTCACTTGACAGTGAAGCTCAATTTGCGCGGCCGCGACCTGTCGAGCTTCTTGGCTGATGCTCACGCACGCATCGCTAAAAACGTTCAATACGATCCACAAAATTACGAACTGAAATGGGGCGGGCAGTTCGAAAACCAAGCGCGCGCGCAAGCACGATTAGCCGTGATTTTGCCTCTCGTTCTCGCCATCATCTTCTTGCTGCTCTACGGCGCGTTCGGAACATTGCGCCACGCCGGAATGATTTTAATCAGCGTCCCGCTCGCACTGCTCGGCGGAATGATCGCTCTGCACATTCGTGGCATGACGCTCAACGTCTCGAGCGCGGTCGGTTTCATCGCGCTCTTCGGCGTCGCCGTGCAAAACGGAGTCATCATGGTTTCGAATCTCAACTTGGTGCGCGATCAAGGCGTCCCACTCGTCGACGCCGTCATCCGTGGCGCACGCGAGCGTCTGCGTCCGGTGCTCATGACCGCAACCGTCGCCACGCTCGGACTTCTTCCCGCCGCGCTGGCACGAGGCATCGGCTCCGACGTGCAGCGTCCGCTCGCGACGGTCGTCGTCGGCGGTTTGATGAGCGCCACGCTCCTCACCTTGCTCGTGCTGCCGGTGCTCTATCTCGTGGTAGAGCGAAAGTTTTTCAAGCCGGGCCAAACGTCTCCAGAAGGTGAGTCATGAGACCGAAGGGAACCCCGCCCTCGGGGAGACGCGCAGGTTTATTTTTCGGTCTGGGTGTGTTGAGCTTTTCGTCGCTCCTTTACGCGCAAATTCCGCAGCGTCCGACGATTCCGACTCCCGCCGTCAATGGACAGCCGCCGCAGACACCAGCTCCGGCGTCGACGAGTCCAGCATCGACGACGCCGCAACCTACGACAGCGCAGCCAGCATCGACCCCGACCGCGCCCGCCGAGAGTCTCGCGAAGTTTCATCTGGCGGGTTACCTCTCTGCCGTCGCGCTCGGAAATTTGGAGATCGTCGCGCAGCGCGCGAACGTCTCACTCGCCACAGCGCAGATCGAGGTTGCCCGAGTTTTTCCGGACCCTCAGCTCACCGCAGGTCTTTATCAATACGACGTCACCCAACGGGCAAATCCAACCGCGTCGGTGGTTGCACTCAACGTTCCGCTGCAAATTGGCGGGCAACGTGGTGCGCGTGTCGATCTCGCAAACGCGGAGCTCAGCGCAGCGCAGTCCGATCTCGAAGATTTTTTGCGCGTGCTTCGGGCGAATGCAGCGGGCGCGTATGTCGACGCGATCCACGCGCAGCTCGTTTTGGATCGTCGTGAGCAAACCGCGCAAGATTTGGAGAAGCTCGTCGCGGTCAATGAGCAACGCTTTCGCGTCGGAGACATTGGCGAGTCGCTGCTTTTGCAATCGCGCGTCGAGGCACGCCAATCGCGCGCCGACGTTCTCAACGCACAAGGTGGAGTGTCCGAGGCCACATTTGCGGTTTACGGATTGCTCGGAGCCGGCGCCCGCAACTGGATGGGTCGCAGCGTGGAGTTCGAAGGCGATCTGAAGACGATGGCCGATCGCAGCTTCGACGCGAAATCGCTGGTCGACAAAGCGATCGCGCTTCGGCCCGATCTGCGTGCCGCAAAACGTCGCGTGAACGCGGCTGAGCGTCAGATTGATTTGGCGAAGGCCAATCGCGTCATCGACGTCGGCGTCGGTGCATCTTGGCAGCATAATTTTGCGGTAAACGACACAACGAGCCCGCTTCCCAGCTCGGATTTTCTCGGGCTCACGGCGACCGTTCCGCTTCCGTTTTCGCGCCTCTATCACGGTGAGCTGAACGTCGCGTACGCCACCCAATCGCAGAACGTCGCGATCGAAAAATCTGCCGAGGTGCGCGTCGAAGCCGAAGTGCGCTCGGCGATCGCACGCTATCAGGCCGCGGCCGCGCGCGTGCAGCTCTACACCGGCGGCGTGCTCGCAGACGCCGACAAAGTGCTTGAAAAAACGCTCTATAACTACACGCGCGGCGGTGCGACCCTCGTCGAGGTCCTGGTTGCGCAGCACACCGACAACGACGTTTATCTCGCTTACTACGACGCGCTCTCCGACGTTTCGCACGCACTCGTTTCGCTGGAAGAAGCGATCGGAATCTGGGACGTCGACCTCTGAGCCTGGTTAAAACGCCGTAATTCTCGGCAATTTCGCGCTCGGGCCGATAAGATTTTGGGGATGTCGTTTTTTTTGACGAATTTGTGCGCGACCCCCCAAGCATCTTCTAGGAGAGCCGCGTGAAGGTTGAGACCGAAGGGAATCCCGCCCCCGGGGATTCGCCCTTGAGCGAGACGTTTCGCGCGCTCTTCGACGAGCACGCCGACTACGTCGTGAAGAGTCT
>JBDTFL010000334.1:0-3202 GCA_039937955.1 Polyangiaceae bacterium
AGAAGACCGACAACGCGTCGAAGCAGACCGAGCAGAAGACGTCGCAAGGTCAGCGCTGGGCGAACACGCTCTGATCGGTCTGCGGATCGCTCAACTGAAATAGCCCGAATTTGGCGGTAATTTGGGCTCGCCGCGAACGGCGTGCTCTACTGAATGCATGCGATTTCGTCGAACGTGGCTTGCTCTCGCCGCGTCCTTGCTGCTCGCGCCATTCGCGCATGCGCAAGACGTCGGCAAGCCGCCGCCTTCGCCAAATGCGTCTGCCAATCCATCCGCTGCGAACCCGAATCCGTCTGGACAGCAAGCCGGTCCGCCGACGGCAGCTGCGGGGGACGCGACGAATACGACGACACCGGCATCGGGGCCCGCGCCGACGATGGGGTATGCGTACGGCGGAACGCACAAATCTTCCGACACGGGAGCGGCGCCCCGCGCTCACTCGCGAACGCATGCCCATCACGTGAGCGGTCCAGTCGCAACGCTTCCCGGTTTCGAGCTGCTCCCCGAAGGTGGCTCGCGCCTGTTCGTGCAGCTTACGGCCACCGTCCAAGTGGCGGAAAAGACGGTCGCCGGTGGTCTCACGTACGTCCTCAAGGGCGCGCGCATTCTCAAACGAAACAACGAGAACGCGCTCATCACCGTGCACTTCAACACGCCCGTCTCGCGTGCGCGTCTGCTTCCAGCTGGAGGCGACCTTCACTTCGTCGTCGATCTCAGGCAAAACGTGAAGCCGACATGGAAGCTCGTTCCCGCAAAAGACGGCGCGACCGTGCTCCAGATCGATTTCCCCGGTGGCGACTACCTTCCGCATGATGCGTCGAGCGATGGACCGCCGAGCGATGCGTCGAAACCAGGGAAGCCTGCAGCTCCGGACGCACCAAAAAAATAAGCGTATTTCGCTTTTCGCGTCGGCGGTGTTTTCGTTCGCCACTTACGCGCGCGCCGACGTTGCGCCGCTCGACACGCATGCCGACGAGGTGACGCTCGACGCCAAGCAGCGCGATCTCGAGCTGCGCGGTCACGTGACGGTGGAGTCGCCGCCGTTTCATTTGTCGAGCGACGCGCTCACGTTGAAGCGCACGCCGCGTGGCGTGGACGTGGATGGCAGCGGGCGCCTCGCGTTTTGTCCGTGCCTCGGTACGCCGCTGACGCTCGGCTTTGGTGGAGCGATCGTTGCGCCGCCAGGTGATTTGGTTTTGCGAAGCCCGACGCTCGATGTGTACGGCGTTCCCGTTTTTTGGCTTCCCTATTTTTGGCTGCGCTCTCCGGCGCGCATCGGGCTGCTTCCGCCCGACGTGATGTATCGCGGTAAGGATGGTCTGTTTCTAGGCGAAGGTATTCACCTTCCTTGGAAACTAGGCGACGCGCGAAACGGCTTGGATTTACGGGCCGGCGCGTACTCGTCAGGAGGTAGCGCATTTTCCGGCGAGCTCCGGACTGTCGCGAGCGTGACGAAGATCACGTGGGATCACAAAGATGGCGACGGCGTTTTGGTCGACGCGCGCGGCGCGCTCGAAAGCGAAAGCGATCAAGCCACGAAGACCGAGGTCGCTTGGGATATCGATGTGCTTCGTGGTGCGCGCGGCATTTCGGCGACGACCGATCTCGACGCAGCGGCGCGGGTCGTCGATCGCGTTTCGAGCGACGCTGCGGTTCGTGATGGCGGATGGACGATCGCGAGCGGCGTTCGCACGGCGGCTCTGCGTGGAGGCGCGTTCGACGAATTCGGCGTGGCGGGCCCGATGATGTCCTTGCGGCGCGCGGAGGCAATCCGCGGCGCGGGCGACTACGACGTCACGCTCGGCGGCGGTGCGCTCCATTCGCAAGACGCGGGAACGACGCTCGCATTCGCACGCGGTGAAGCGGGCGCATTGCTCGCGACGCGTTTGGGGCCGGTTGGCGCCGATGCATCTGCGCGTGCCGCTGGGGACATCGCCGACGATGGAACGGCGCGAGGCATCGACGGCGCCGCGCAAATTCGCGGTGAAATGACCCTTCCTTTGGCGCGTGGTTTCGATTCGGGCGACCCGGGCGATCCGTGGCGTCATCGCATCGAGCCTCGCGCGGCGGTCGCGGGATTGATTTCGCGCGGCGACGATCTGATCGGATCACGACTCGGCCGTGGGCTGTCCTCCGCAAAAGGCGACGCGTTTCTCGCGGAAGCCGGAGCCGCGAGCGCGCTTGGTCGATGGGGCGCGAACGAGGCGTTCGAAGCATCGGCATCGGTCGGTGCGCTCGGTGGAGCGACACAATCTCTCGCGCTTCGTTGGCGCGCGAACGCCAGCAGTGAGTATTTCGGGCTCGGTGCAGAAGGCGCACATCTCGCCGCAGCTGATTTTGCAGGGTCCGCGTTCGTTGCACGTTCACGCGTGGGTGCCGTCGACGGTCTGCATCTGGGCACGAACGTCGCTGCGCGCGCTGGCGTCGATCCGATCGCCGCACGACTTCTGACCGACGCACCGCTTGAGCCTTCTGCCGGATTTTTCGCGACCGAAGGATGGACCGGCGGCAGCAACGTCACCGTTCCGTGGACGACCTGGCTTTCGACGAGTGCCGGCGGAGACGTCGATCTCACGAATCAATTACTCGTTGCGGCGCGCGGAGGCATCGAGCTGCGCGACAAGTGCCAATGCTTCGCGCTTCGTCTGGCGGGCGCGCATCGCATCGGTCGAGAGGGCGTCGACGTCTGGCTCACGATCGATCTCGCCCCGCGACTTCGTTGACGGGTGACTAGATGCTGCTGACTTCGACTTTCAATCTCGCAAATACCCGTAAATTATAGTGTGTTGAGCTTGGCGTTCCGCGCTGCGTGTGCTCCTCTTCACTCATCATGAAGGGCGACGCCAAGGTCATCGACATCCTGAATGAGGTCCTCACCGGGGAGCTCACGACCATCAACCAATATTTTTTGCACGCACGCATGTGCAAGAACTGGGGTTACGAGCGGCTCGGCGAAAAAATCCGCAAAGAGTCGATCGACGAGATGAAGCACGCCGATCGCCTCATCGAGCGCATCCTCTTTTTGGAGGGCCTCCCGAACGTGCAAAAGCTCGGCAAGGTGAACATCGGCCAGAGCATCCCGGAGATTCTGAAGAACGATCTCGCGGCAGAAATGCACGCGGTGCCGCTCCTCAACAAATCGGTCGAGACGTGTCGCCAGCTCGGCGACACCGGCAGCGAGCATTTGCTCCAAGAGATTTTG
>JBDTFL010000335.1:0-2550 GCA_039937955.1 Polyangiaceae bacterium
GTGCCGTCACCACCGGCCGCCAAAATAACTTTCGGATCGCGTAGCGACTTCAGCCAGGTCGCGATCTCGTCGATCGATTTCGTGAGCCGCAATTCCGCACGCGGAAATTCTCTTCGAAGCTGTGCGGCAACACGACGGCCGCCTCGCTTCGCATTCGCGTTCACCAAGATCGCGAGACCGTCTCCCGCATACGCGTGCTGGGCCGTTGCCACAGCTTCAAGCTACCAATGACTTTGCATTCCAATGTCACGAATCGGGCATGCGCCAGAGCATGTGCCAGGTGTGTCAAAGCTCGGTCTCCGCTGTCGTGATACGGCGACGTGCGCTCACCATCACCCGCGAAATACGCCTGATTTCGCGTTTGGCACCACACGTGCTCAAGGGCCTGACATGAACCGCACCGTCGAGTGTCTCTTGGGAACCGTTGCTCTTACCGCTTTCGTCACGGGCTGCTCCGGCTCGTCCGCGTCGTCGGGCGATGGCGTCACGTCGGAAGCGAAATCCTCGCTCGCGCGTGACATGTCGCCGAACGTTCCGGCTGCCGACCAGACCGCGCTGGTCTCGGGCAACAACACGTTCGCGTTCGACATGTACAAAGCGATTGGGACCGGCAATTCGGACAATCAATTCTTCTCGCCCTACTCGATCTCGAGCGCGCTCGCGATGACGTACGCAGGCGCGAACGGCACGACCGCTTCCGAGATGGCGAGCACACTTCGTTTCACGCTTCCGAGCGCGCAGCTTCATCCGGCGTTCGACAAGGTCGATCTCTCGCTCGCGTCGGACAATCAGCCGAGCTCGTCGGGCGGCAAGCCGCTCGCGCTCCACGTCGCGAACTCGATCTGGGGTGAGAACGACATGCCGTTCGGAAAGCCGTTCTTGGACACGTTGGCCGTGAATTACGGCGCGGGAATGCGCCTCGCTGATTTCGTGAATCAGCCGGATCCGAGCCGCATTGCAATCAACAATTGGGTTTCGGATCAGACGAACGCGAAGATTACGAACTTGATTCCGCAAGGACAGATCACGTCCGACACGAAGATCGTTTTGGTCGATGCGATTTATTTCGACGGCAACTGGGCGACGCAATTCGACGCGAAGAGCACGCAAAACGGTAATTTCACGACAGCTTCGGGCTCAGCGGTCAGCGTGCCGATGATGAACAACTCCGAGGTGCCCGCGAAGTTTGGAAAAGGCGACGGCTACGAAGCGGTCGAGCTTCCGTACGTCGGAAACGTGTCGATGGACATCGTGATGCCGACTGCGGGGACGATGACTGCGTTCGAGTCATCGCTGACGGGCGATTCGTTCCAGACCATCGTTTCTGGATTGAAGCAGGCGGGCGAAGGCGGGCAGGTGACGATGCCGAAATTCAGCTACCACGGCGACACCATCAGCTTGAAGAAGGTGCTCCAAGGTCTCGGCATGAGCACGGCGTTCACATCGGATGCAGATTTCAGCCCGATGTCGTCGGACAAGATCTGGATCGGCGACGTGCTTCACAAAGCATATCTGTCGGTCGACGAAGCCGGCACCGAAGCCGCAGCAGCAACCGCCGTCATCGGAGTCGGCACCGCAGCCTCGACCGACCCGCCCCCGGCGATCAACGTGAACCATGCATTCTTCTTCGCGCTGCGCGATATCCCCACGAACACGATTCTCTTTGCTGGTCGCATCAACGATCCCAGCCAGCAGTAACGCTCGCTCAATCGTCCCGTAGCACCCGAGAGGCCGCGACTTGCGGTCTCTCGACGTTTTGTGATGTGCATAAAGCACGCTAAAAATGAGGCTATTTCGAATCGGCACGGGCAATGCTGATGCTTCGTTTCGAATGAGATGAAGAGACTCGAGCGTTTCGCTGCACTCTTGATTGCGACGGTTTTTTTTGCCGGATGCAGCCCGTACGAGAGGTCGACGTCGATCGCGCTGCGTGATCCGTCCGCCGTTCGCTACATCGATCAGATCACGGGAAAGCCCATTCCTTATTCGTCGGGAAGGGACGGCCTCGCATCGACCGAGCTCGAGAGGCACGACCTGCGCGTTGCGGGCGATCACTTCGAGGAGCTGATCGTCACCGGATATGAAACCGCCGACGGCTCACTCATCACGCATTGGCGAACCGACGCGCTACCCGGAGCTCGAAATCAGGTCGCGAGCAGTGTTGGCGACGCCGTGCTCGAGAACGACGGAAAATTCACGATTGCCGATCATCTTCCCCTCGACCCCTCGTCGCGTAGAGCTGAATTTGCGGTGTGCGGTCGCTTCGACGATCTCGGCGGCCAGCTGCCACCGTTCCGTGGTCGATACACGACCGAGAGCGTCGGCACATCATGCAACGGACTGCACGACCTCAAGCTCGTCGCCGCAACGGACTGGTCGAACGTCGAGCGCGTGCATCACATTTCGAAAAACGACGCGGGCCGAAACATCATGCTCGCCGTCGTCACCTCTGCGCTCACTGGAATCGCCGGCTCCGTGCTGCTCGCCGAGGGCGGGCGCGGCGAGCATCCCGCGGAAACCGTCGGAGGATTTGCGGCGCTGGGCTTGGGC
>JBDTFL010000336.1:0-6130 GCA_039937955.1 Polyangiaceae bacterium
AATGGGCAGGTATCTTTGAGTCGAGGGGAAACCGTACCGACCTCAAATCTTCCGCTTCATCCTGTGGTGGCTGAAAACGCGTAAGAGCCCGTCATGCGGCCCTTGCGTAGCGATGGTGAAGTCCTCCGACGCGTAAAAGAGCGATGACGGTGCCGAGGGGCGACGGCGGGGAGGAGACTAGATATTGAACGAAGTAACCGTGCGACTCGTGCTCGATGCGGATACCTCCGAAGCGCCGCCCCCCGTCGCCAGAGGCCTGACATGTTTGCCTCCTTCGGCACAAATTGCCGGTCCAGGTCATGGTGAATTCGGCTGACTCGTGAGTTCCGCGAGCGACCGGCGGGGATGCACGTCGGTATGATGATTGCGTTGCACGACAGCATGAACTCGAAATCGGCTTGGCTGGCGTGTCTCCTCTTGTCGACCGCATGCGGCAGCACTCAGACATCTGGAACGACGACCGATGGTGGCGCCGGCGAAGACGGATCGGTCTCCGACGCAGGCTCGAAGGATGCCGCACCCGTGGAGCTCGACGGCGGCGTATGTCCGGATTCATTCACCGCGTTCAAGAGCTGCACGACGGCGAGTGAATGCGCGATCGAGAACGAGGGAAATTGTTGCGGTGATCCGGAGTACATCGGCATCGCCGGGCTTGCCGTCACCGACTACCAACGATGTTTTCCGACGCCGAGCTGCGCAGGTTTGGGCTGCGCAACCGGTGTCGACTGCAGAGCCGAAGACGGGAACACCGCGAGCTGTCAGTTCAATACCGACGCGCTAGCCGTCGCGTGCAACGCCGGACAATGCGAAACGTACATCCAAAGCGTCGATGGTGGCGACGGCGGGTGAGTCATCGATCCGTCGAAGCGACGGCGTGGCTTCGGCGCATCGTGTGTCCACAACCCCTACGAATCCCAGCGAAACGACTAAGCAACCATGGCACTCGTCGCGGACGATCTCCGCAACGACGATCAGATCAAGAGCGCTCGCTGCACTTCCATCCGGCTTGCTCCGCTGAGCGACCGCTCTCGTCCAAAAGCTGATCAAGGTGCGCATCGCGGAAATCAAGTGAGCAACAACTCCGCAAACGACTGTTCGAGCGTTAATGGTTTGTCGATTATCGCGATCGACGAAGCCGCACGAGGAGACCGAGCGCGATGAGGCCAAACAGGAAGCCGTTCGTCGATGCGTCTCGCGCGCTCGATGACGTGACTGCGCAGCCTCCGCTGTTTCCGCCGCTCGATGCCGGAACATTTTGATCCGAATCGACGGCGTCTCCGCCTCCTCCTCCCGCGTCCGGGTCGCCTGCTTGCGGATCGCTGCTGACTACGGACGCATCGACATCCGTAACGCCAGCATCAGGTGATGGTGCACCTGCATCGGGATCATCTTGGATGGCGTCGAAACGGATCGCTGTGAATGTGTCGGCTTCATAAGCGATGTCGATATTATTTCCGTTACACGTGACGTCGCTCGTGAAGTCGTGCGCGTATGGCTCCGACGAGCTGCAGCCTGGCTCTTCGATGAAGACCGCTTTCGTGCCAGGCGAAATCCATCCTTTGAAGAGCACGATGTGACCAACGTTGTTTCGATTCGCCGCGTCGCCCGGCTTGAGATCGGTACACGCGATCGCCTTCGAAGCTGTCGTACCGAACGGCGCGAACTCACTCGTCACGAGACCCGGCGCGGCAAGTCCCCACGACCATGAGATCAGTCCGGAGCAATCCGAGCGGTAAGGATCCCACTCCGCATTGCTCGTGCGATTGCACGTCGTGCTGCAGGCGGTGTCGTAGTCACGCGCGCCATTCGGGCTCTGACAATATTGAAGCTTGGCAGCAGCCCAGAGCTCGGCTTGCGCCACGACATCTGAGCGCGTGACAGCCGTGAGCGCTTGCGCGGCTGTGCCAGTGACCTCACCGGAAGACGACGGATCGGACTCGTGTTGACCGTCTCTCGGTGATTCGTTCGACCCGCACGCGGCGAGTACAAGGAACGACAGTCCAATCCACTTCGTGGAGCTCTTCATCGCGCCGATTTTTCTTTCTACGCGAAGACGCACCCGTCCTCGGCGGCGACAGTTTGGCTGCTCTCGCGATCAAGATCGAGTCCGCACTACTGATTTCGGAGCTATTGGTCCGCGTTTCGCGGGCACCTCGCTGCCCGCGTTTCAAAGTGACAGCCGGGGGAGCAAATGCTGCGACATGGTGTGCAGAAGGGTCGCGTTTTCGACGCCGACCTCATCTCGCGACCATCACGCACGACCAATGCCTCTTCGGGATGGAGCGCCATCAGCGCTTCGATGTCGCGCTTGGTTCGCGCGCTCGCGTAACCCTCCAGCGTGCCGCTCAATGCAAAGATGAAGATGAGGACGGCCCCGTCGAACCAATAGCCGATGATGGCCGCGCCGATTGCGGCCACGACCATGAGGAGATCGACATCGAGATCGTGCTCCTTCACCAGCGTCGTTACACCTTCGATGGCCTGTCGATATCCGCCGAGGACATAGCCGACCAGCAAGAGCCCGTCGGCTGCCATGACGCCGGCGCCCGCGCGAGATGCGAGCCAACCCGCGAGAACGAAGACCGCGCAAAGTACGGTCGTGATCGCTTCGCCGTGGCTCTCCCATTGCTGCGCAATCGTCGTCGGCGCAGCAGCGTGGACGAAACGCGGGGATTCTACGGAGGTCGTCATCGAGTGCTCATTTCAGGTAGGCGCGCACGACGTCGATGAGCTCTTCGGCAGCACGCGCGCGCTTCGAGTTCGCTTTCGTCTCCGGGTCCATCACATGGAAACGAATGTGGTCCTCGAGAATCTCCGACGTGAGAGCGCTGAGCGCACCACGGCACGCCGCGACGGTCAGCAATACCTTCGAGCACTCTTCTTCGTTGGTGATCGCTTTCTCGACGGCCTCGATCTGTCCGCGAATGCGGTGGACGCGCGCGACCAGCTTTTCCTTGTCACGTAGCGTGTGCATGCGGCTTCTTACAGCCATACCCCCATAGGGTATATTGAAAACCACGGCCCTGACTTCGGAACGACCACGCAGTTCGCGGGAGTGATCCTAACGCAGACGGCGATCGCCCTGCACACGGGCGCATCGGTGCAAGGGCGTCTCATGGCGCAGACCGCTGTGACCATCGAGAGCAGCACGGTGGTGCAGCCGTTACCTTGAGGTGTGCCTCGTCTTGAACGTGTCGCTGTGTCGCTGACGAGAGTAATTGTCGTGGTTAGCGCGGTGACGTGAACAGCGACTTCACCACACCGCTCGCGTCGAGCTGATCAACGACGTCGTTCGCACCTTGTTGCGTAACGCGAAGTATCATCCCCGTGCTGTAGTCGACGTCAGGTGACATCCCGCAATCGATGCGCATCAGCACATCATCCGACGAGAACGCGATCTTCCCCTGCGCACCGAGCGCGCTCGGGTCGTGACCGAAAACGATGTGCTTCACGCCAAGTGCGGCTGCGTTCGGTCGTTGCCGCACACTACGCCCGTCGACAGGGCAGCGCCGCCAACATAGGGTATTTGCGCAAGGGCAAAGCCAGCTTCATGAGCGACGCGCCGAATATCAGCTAGTCATTGCGGCGGCTCGTAGGACGCCGCGGTCCTCGGGGAGTCGTCGACGTTCGAGAGGAGGTCCGCGCTGCAGCTCGTGGCGCCCGTGCAATCAACGATTGGGGCGGCGAGCCGGAAATAGTCCGCATCCTTGTCCAGCAGGACGACCCCCGTGGTGGCGATGGAGTCGTCACACAGAACCGTGAACGTCACGTGCCCTACCGACCATTGGGTTCCCAAGTCGGTGTCGGTGATGACAAACCCAACGGGAGGCGGCGACGTTCCTTGGTTGGCGTTCGGACTGTACTGAATGCGAAAGGGCGCCTCGAGGGCGAGGCCCGCAGGAGAGAGGCTCAGCGTCGCGCTCGAGATCTGGTGGAAAACGTGATCGCTTGGATCGTCCACCGTGAGGATGGGCGTCGACAAGAGGTGCTCGGCTCGCATGCTGAGCGTGGAGCTCTCATCCTCAATAACGACCACGACGTCGGGATCGCTCCCGTCCTGCGGAACGATCACCGAAAACTCAGGCCTCGCGCAGCCCGCAGGTCCTACGTAGCTCTTCAGGTAGCCGCCGGGCTCGACGAGTTGCATTGGGCTGCCGTTCAAGGTCGCGTGCGCATCGAAGACTGGACAGGGTGGAGAAAACGCGTGCCCGCCATCCGAGAGAAAGACGTCGACCGTCCGATCTCTGTGCGCCTCAGCATGGATGGCGAGCGAGCTAACGCTCCTAAGCGAAGCGCTCTTCTCGTTCACGTTGCACCCGAGAACCAGCGACAGCGCCGCGCAGACCAACCCTGGGACTGTGCGATTCATGGTGGGCCTTACCGCAAGGAGTAGGCCGCGGCGATCGGCCCGACTACTTGCGAAGAACCCCGAGGTTCGGAGGGCGCCCGCATCCAGACGATTACACCGTGAAAAAAAACCACGCCGATCAGTCGCCTCCGAACGTCGACCTTACCGTCGCGCGAACGCCTTCTCGCAGATTCGACGCGCAATCCCCTCGCCGTATCGGTCAAAAATCTGGATCGGTGAAAGCTCCGTCGTAATCCACGTCGCACGCTCCTCGTCATGCCGTTCCGCAATGACGGCCGGAACTAGCGCAGAGCTCGCGCTGCGAAGGGTGGAAGAAGGCCCAAGGTCGCGATCGTCGACGTGATGAGACCGCCGATCACAGCCACGGCCAACGGTCGCTGAAGCTCAGCACCCGAACCGATTCCAAAGCTCAGCGGCAGAAGTCCGGCGAGCGTTGCCAGCGTGGTCATGAGCACCGGTCGCAAGCGCCGCTCGCTTGCGCGAACGACCGCCTCAATGGGATCCGCTTTTTCGTCGGCGAGCTTCTCTGCTTCCTCCAGGAGGAGCACGCCGTTTTTCACGACGAGCCCAACGAGCAGAACGCAGCCCATCAGTGACGATGCATTGAGAGGGATTCCCGTTACGAAGAGCGCAGTCAGCGCGCCGACGATCGCAGTCGGTATCGACGCAAGCACGAGCACAGCCAAACGAAGACGGCGAAATTGCGCGGCCAACACGGTTAGCACGAGCAGGATCGCTGCACCCGCAACGAGCAACAGCTGCTTCAGCGTTTCGCGTTCCGCTTCGATCTGTCCGCCGAGAACGATCCGATACCCGGGCGGCAAAACCGTCTTCGCGACGATTGCGTCGACGTCGTTGGAGACCGCGCCGAGATCGCGCTCCTCGTGATCTGCCGTGACATCGACCATCGGTTGCAACGCTTCGTGATCCAACGATGACGGCGACACACTCGTGGTCGGCGAAGTCACTGCTCGCAAGCTCGTCACGCTGTCTTTTGCAACGAACGGAAGATCGAGCACCTGATCCTGGTCGAAGCGCACCGGATCCGGATAGCGAACTCGCACGCCGATCAATCGGTCGACGCGACGGATCGATCCGACCTCCGAACCGAGAAGCGCCGCTTGCAAACCAGAGCCGACATCATCCGACGTGGTTCCGAGACGCGCAATCGCATCACGATCGACCTCAAAACGTAGCTCCGGGACGTCGCGCTCGTGTCCGTTGTAGAGATCGACGAGACCCGTGACCGGACGAAGATCGTCGGCGAGCTTGTCGCCGATCTCGTGGAGCTTTTCGTAATCGGTTCCGAATATTTTGATCTCGACGGGCCGAGGATTTCCGGACAAATCGTTGAGCACGTCTTGCAAGACTTGAACGAACTCGACACGCACCTCCGGGTTCGGCGCTTCGACTCGACTGCGAACATCGGCGATGATTTCGTCGGACGATCGCTTTCGTGACGAGCTCGGGACCAATCGAACCATGATGTCGCCGCGATTGAGCTCGGTCGCTGCGGCGGGCCCGAGCTCGGCTCCGGTACGACGCGTGAATGTTTGAACTTCGGGAGTTTTCTTGAGCTCGTCCTCGAGCTTGCGCGCAAACGATTCCGTGACCTGCAGCGATGTTCCGGCAGGCAAGAAATAATCGAGGACGAACGCGCCTTCGTCCATCGTCGGCAAGAATCCGCGACCGACGCGTGGCTCCACAATCGCGCCGGTAATCAGGATCAAGACGAACGCGATCCCGGCGGCGAGTGGATGA
>JBDTFL010000337.1:0-13789 GCA_039937955.1 Polyangiaceae bacterium
CATTTCATCGCAAGGAAATCACACGCGAGCACCTGCAAGAGGTCGTACGACGCGTCTCCGGCACCGACGTCACGATCACCGCGGTGAATGTCGCGTCGACGTGGACCGATCGCTCGATGCAAGCGTCAACCTACCGCAACGGGCGCGTGCTGCTGGCCGGCGACGCCGCGCACATTCATTCACCGCTCGGCGGACAAGGCTTGAACCTCGGGCTCGGCGACGCGATGAACCTCGGGTGGAAGCTCGCTGCAACCATCCGCGGCAATGCACCCGACGGCTTGCTCGATAGCTACACCACGGAGCGACATCCGGTAGGCGCGCGCATCCTCGATTGGACGCGGGCTCAGGTCACGCTCATGCGACCGAGCTCCCGCGCGCTGCAAGCTGTCGTCCGCGACGTCATCAACACACGCGACGGTGCAACCTACTTCGCGGAGCGCGTCTGGGGAGCATCGCTCCGTTACGACCTCGGCGAAGAGCATCCGCTCGTGGGCCGCAGCTGTCCCGACTTCGAGCTCGAGAATGGAACGAAGATCGGCACGTTGCTCCGCGCCGGAAACGGTTTGCTTCTCGACTTCGATCGGCAGGCTTCGCTCAAGGCGCTCGACGGCTCGTGGGGCGACCGCGTGAAGTACGTAGCTAGCAACGCGAAGGATCGCCTTGGTCTGAGCGCGCTGCTCGTACGTCCAGATGGATTCGTTGCGTGGGCGAGCGACACGACTCCAAATGCCGATGACGTCACGCGAGCAGCTTCGAGATGGTTTGCAAAATGAAACGAGCCCGCGACGCGCAAGCGTGCAGGCTCATGTTCGGCGTCTCGAAAAGTACGCCGATGGTGGTGCGCTAATTGTGATGCTGCAAAAGATGCCGGGCTTCAGGGCTGCTTGGGAGTCTTCGGTGCAACGACATCCTTCGCGGCCTGCTTGACCTCTTCGAACGCGCCTTTGACTTTGCCTTTGGCTTCGTCAATCACGCCTTCTCCAGCAAGCGAATCGTTGCCGGTCGCATTGCCGACCGCCTGTTTCACTTTGCCTTTTGCCTTGTCGATGAGCTCACCCATGTTCGTATCCTCGCTTTCTTGGCGAGAGGCTTTGCAGTCGATGTGCCATTGCGATCTACCGTAATTTACGCGGTTTTCGTGAGTGAAGCGCACGACGAGCGCGCACCTGCATGCCGCAGTGAGGCGAAATCGGAGAGCGCAAAATCCTCCACCAGAAAATCACGGACGATGAAAAATGCCGTCGCTCCCGACGAGATAGACATCGGCGCTGCTGCTTCCCCACAACGCAAAGAACGACGTCGACGCACTCGCGCCGCTCGTCTGTTTTTTCCAGGTGCCGTCACCGGTCGAATGCAAGAGCGTGCTGTCCTGACCGACGGCATAAATGTCGGAGCTGCTGCTTCCCCAAACTGCCCTCAGTGTTTGAGCGGTGGAGATCGTTTGTTTGGTCCACGTTCCGTTGCCAGATGAGTGGAGGATCTGACCGTCGCCGACGGCGTAGACGTCGCTGGCGCTGCTTCCCCAAATTCCGTAGAGCGGGTAGAGCGTGCCGCTGGTCTGCGTCGTCCACTCGCCGAATCCCGTGGAGTGGAAGATCTCGCCCGCGGTGCTGACGACATAGACATCCGTTTGACTGCTGCCCCACACGCACTCGAGCGTGCTCGACCCGAGCGAATCTTGCGGATGCCAAACACCACCGTGTCCATCCGAAACGTAGAGAACGCCCGGCTCGCCCACCGCATAGATGTCGTTGGCGCTGCTGCCCCAAACGGAGTTGAAGAGCCCGCCTGGCGTGCCGCCTACGCTGCTCGTTTGCGCGGTCCAGGTTCCGTTTCCGGTCGAATGGAGGATTTGGTTGTCGCCGACCGCATAGAGATCACTGCCGCTGCTACCCCACACCGCGTTAACACTGACGAGCGATCCGGTTGCCTGCGCGGTCCACGTTCCATCGCCCGTGGAGTGATAGACGTCCGTGCCACCTGCGGCCCACACGTCGCTCGCGCCGCTGCCCCAAACGCCCGAAGCGAAGATGCTGCTGGTGGAAGGTTGCACGTTCCAATCGTAGATCGCGCCGTCGCCGACGGGTTTGAGCACCGAGCCGTCCGCGCTCGCGTCGTGCGCGGCGGCGTCGCTCGAAGATCCGCCGTCGCTTCCTTTGCGCGCGGCACTGGACGCGTCGCGATCATCTCCGCCTGCGTCATCTCCAGCGCCGGGAGCGTCGTTCACGCTCGTCGCAGAAACTCCGCATGCTCCGAGGGCGCCAGCCAAAGCAAACGTGAACAATGCTCGACGACACGACTTACCGCTCACCGCATACGACTGATTCATTTACGGTGTATATGATATATATAGCTAAAATCAAGGTGGTGCAAACGAAATTCCTACTCCGTAAGCTCGTGAGATAGCCGCTTCGTCGTAGAGCTGGCGCGCACATCAGCAAGCCCCTACGCGCGGCGGGTCGATTTTTTCTTTGGATGAGGAACGGTCGTCGTCTTTCGTTCGGCCGCCACAGCTTTGAGCACGTCAGCCGCCGCACGAATGTGTCGTGCGAAGTCGCGCGGCTTTTTCTGGCTGACCCAACGCTCGAAGCCGATCTTGAAGACGGCGATGCCGGCCTCCGCAGCGACGCTCGCGGTAGGCTCGGGAACACCGCGTGCGCGGAGAGCTTTCGTGACGGCCACCGCGAGCGCGGCGAGCTTGATGAGCTCGCGCTCCTGAATTTCTGCGTGCGCGGTGACGAGCGCATAGCGCGCACGCACGTATTGGATGTCACGACGATCTTCGAGCTCGGCGCCCGCGGCCTCGAACGCAGAAACGACGGCCTCGAGCGGGCTCACCGCATCCGGCGCACCTGCGATGCCGAGGACGATGCTCTTCTCGAGCTCCTTCGCGCCTG
Source organism: Polyangiaceae bacterium (assembly GCA_039937955.1). Taxonomy (GTDB): domain Bacteria; phylum Myxococcota_A; class Polyangia; order Polyangiales; family Polyangiaceae; genus JAICXU01. Next base: position 2,898 of record JBDTFL010000337.1, read on the forward strand.
AGAACAGGACCTCGCGCTTGTCGGCGAAATAGCGAAAAAACGTGCGCTCCGTGAGGCCGGCGCGCGCGGCGATGTCCTCGACCGTCGTGCCCACGTACCCGCGCTCTCGAAAGAGATCCATCGCGGCGGTCTCGAGCCGTCCGCGTGCGTCGGGTTCCCAGCGCGCCATATTCGGATGCTACCTGATTGCAGTGACTGACATCAGGTGTTATCTCTATGTCAGCAACTGACATCAGGAGGTTTTCCCATGCGTGTTTTCGTCACCGGAGCTTCTGGACACATTGGTCTTCCCGTCGTTCGCGACTTGCTCGCCGCAGGGCACAAAGTCGTCGGTCTTGCGCGTTCCGACGCATCGGCCGCAAAGATCACGTCGGCGGGCGCCGAAGTGCTGCGCAACAGCCTCGACGATCTCGACGCGCTGCGAGCGGCCGCAAAAAACGCCGACGGCGTGATTCACCTCGCGTTCAAGCATGACCTCGCATTTGCGGGCGGCGATTTCGCGGGAGCGTTGGCGGCCGATCTTCGCGCCGTAGAAGCCATCGGCGATGCGCTCGCCGGCTCGGAGAAACCGTTCGTCAACACGACCGGAACGATGCTCCTCGCGCACAGTGTTCATGGTCGCGCCGGGACCGAGGCAGACGAAGGCGCGGAAGGCGGAAATCCGCGCGTCGCTTCGGAGAAGCTCTCGCACGCACTCGCCAAGCGTGGCGTGCGCACATCGATCATGCGCCTCGCGCCGACGGTGCACAGCTCGCTCGATCACGGAGGCTTCATCCCGATGCTCGTCGCGGCCGCGCGCAAGAGCGGATTCTCCGCGTACGTCGGGGACGGATCGGCGCGTTGGCCTGCCGTGCACACGCTCGACGCCGCGCGACTCTATCGCCTCGCTCTCGAATCGGCTCCGGCGGGCTCACATGTTCATGCGGCAGCAGAAGAGGGGGTCGTTTTCCGCTCGATCGCGGAGGCGATCGGTCGTGGGCTCAACGTGCCCGCCAAGAGCATTGCGGCCGACGACATGGCAAGTAGCCTCGGGCCGCTTCTCGGCATGATCACGCAGCTCGACAATCCGACGTCGAGCGCACGCACGCGTGAGCTCCTCGGGTGGAAGCCTACGCACGCGGATCTCATCTCAGACATCGTGGAAGGTCACTACTTCGTGTCGACCGGCGCGTAGCTCGACGCGCTTGCGCCTTCGAAATGCGATCGCGAGGTCACTCACCACACTGCATTCGCAACTGTCCCTTCCCGCTTCCAAATACCAACACGCACGAGCGCAGCACGTCGACGCCGAGCACACCGTCGACTGGGCATTCGATCTCCGGTGCGCCGACGAGAATGTCGACGTCCTTGTGCATGCTCAGCGCGCCGAGTTGAATTCGCGCGCCCTTTGCGATGCGCATCGCGACGGGACCTGAGGCCGGCTCGCCTGCCGTTCGCGAGCTGGCACTGTGAGCTGCGAGAGCGCGGCCCGCGTCGGACAATGAGAAGAGATCGGTAGACGACGCGCCGGTGTCCACCACGAGTCGCACTGCATGACCATCGATGTTTGCAGCGACCGAGAAGACGTCATGGCAGAACGCGATGTCGTCGGGGTCGACGGGGACCTTTCGAGCAGCGAGCGCGCGCACGGCGTCGGCCTCGGTGCCCGTGCGAATCGAGCCACGATCGAGCTCGAAAATCACCGCGCGATCATCGTCGAGCGTCTGCGGCGAGAGCATGATGCCGATATTGTTTTTGGCGCCGAGACCGCCCGCGGGTGCGTCGACGACGAGGAGCTCGCCGGGAGTCAGCCCACCCCAACCTTCGATCACGATGAGCGAACGATCCGCCAACGCGACGTTCATTTCACGGCGCACGTGATCGGTGACCACGGTCTTGGTCGGGCTGGTCTGCACGTTGGCGCGATCCGCCATCCAGCCCATGACGAAGTGCGTGCCCGCGCCCGAGTCGACGATCATCCACGTCGGCACCCCGCCAATCGTCCCATGAACGAGGGGCAGAGGAGCGAGCGGTCCGAGCTCGAAGGTGAGCTTCGCGTGACGATTCGGGAGCGGAGCAAGCGCCTTCGGCTGCGGCGGCGGCGGATCCGATGCGAGCACAACCTCGGCCACCGCCGATGGTTTCGCAGCGGGAACACTGCCGCACGCAGTGACGAGCGCGACGAGCACGACGGTCGCCAAGCGCGGCGCGTTCATGTTCGAAACATACCGAAAAGCAGCACGCTGTAGCGTTCTTGCACACTAGAGCACCGAAAAATCAGCGGGATTTGCGAGGCCGCGTTGGCTTCGCGATTGCAATCATTCGCCGCCATGATCTCTTCGAAAAATTCATCCTCGCATCCGAAGCGCGCGTTCACCGGCCACGCAAACGTCGCGAAGGTCGTGCACAACCGAAAAGTCGTCGCGAAGATCGGCGGTCCGAAAGCAGTCCTCGCGGTTCTCCAGTCGATCGCAGACGCGCTGATCCCCTAGTCTCACCGGTTGGTTTTCACCCGGCTTTTTTGCGCACCAAGTGGAGCTTTCCTTTGGCGCCGCACCAGAAGTCGCCGCTCTTCGTTCGCTCGATGCCCGAGATGAGAGCGACCGGTACCGCGACGGATTCTTCGACGCCGCCGTCCGCGCCGAGACGACGTAGCTCTGGAGCTTTGCCCTCTGCGATTGCTCCGTGCCAAAGCTCGCCAGCCACGCACGACACGCCGGTGACGAATCGATCGGAAGCCAGCGTCTTCACGATCTCGCCGGTTTTTGCGTCGATCTTCACGATCTTCGAATCCTTGAATTGACCGACCCACAAGTGGCCACCCGCCCACGCGAGGCCGGCGTCTTGTCCGCCTTTTCCTGGAGCGGGCATTCTGCGAAGCACGGCGCCGCTCTCCGGATCGATCACCAAGATCTCTCCTTTTGCGATTTGATAGAGATGCTCGCCATCGAACGCGGTTCCGGCATTTGCGTTCGGAACGTCGAGACGATGCACGATTTTTTCACTCACCGGATCGAACGCGACGAGCTCGTTGTCGCGTGCAAACCACACGCGTTTGCCGTCGAACGTGACGCCGTGAATTTGCAGGTCGTCTCCACAAGGGTTGAACACGCGAACCACTTCTGCAGTCGACTCTTTCGTTTTCATGCTCGAGACCTTAAGCGCCGATGTGTACGCGCGGGAGTAACATTGCTGGCGCGCGCGTGACTCCCATCAACACGAATACATCTTCCCGCATGCATGACGCTGGAGAAGCGCTCGGTCGTGGCGATCCGCTGCGTGCGTTGAATCTCATTGGGACCGTCGACGGTGCGCTCGCGTTGATGTTGCGGGGGATCGCATACGCGCAAATCGGAGATTTCGATCTCGCGAAGACCTCGCTTCAGCGCGCGGTGGATTCGACGAGCACGGAGCGCATTCATGCAACGGCTCGTGCGGCATTGGCGGAGATCGCGCTGAACGCAGGCGATCCGATGATGGCGGCAAGTGCGGCGAAGGCTTCCGCGATCGACCTCGAACGGCTCGGCGATTTGCGGAATGCATCGATGCAGCGGCTCACGCTCGCGCGTGCGGAGGTATTGCTCGGTCGACTCGGTGATGCGCGTCGCGTGATCGAGGACGTCCTCGCGCACGATCATCTCGAGCCGGATTTGCTTGCGCTCGCCTCTCTTGCCGAAGCCGAAGTCGCGATAAGATCCACGCTTGCATTTACGGCACGTGATGCACTTTGGCGTGCGCGGCGTGCTTTGGAGTCGGCGCCGAATCCGCTGCTCGAACGCGCGCTCGTCCATCTCGACAAAGAGCTTTCGCGTCCGATTGCACGCCTCGCGCGGCGCGGAGTAGTGTCTTCGATCGATCTGTTCGCGATGGAGGAAGCATCACGCGGAGAGATTCTTTTGATCGATACGTGTCGCCGGCTCGTCGTTGCCGGTCGCGTGACGATTCACCTCGCGCGCCGACCGATTCTCTTCTCGCTCCTCGCCCAGCTCGGTCGCGCGTGGCCTGAGTCCGCTCCCCGCGACGAGCTCGCGGCGCACGCGTTCGAAGCGAAACGGATCAACGCATCGCATCGATCGCGTCTGCGCGTGGAGATGGGACGCCTGCGAAAAATGATGGAGGGTCTCGGCGCCGAGCCGGTTGCGACCGCCACGGGTTACGCGCTGGAGGCGTCACGCGAGGTTGCGATGCTGCTTCCACCTTCCGACGCTGACGACGATCGCGTCACGCTCTTGCTCGGTGACGGCGCGCTCTGGTCTTCGCAAGGTCTCGCCGAGCATGCGGGCATTTCGAAGCGAACCGCGCAGCGCGCGCTGAGCGCTCTCGTCGAAAAAAGTGTCGTCATGCGAACCGGTAAAGGCCATGATCTCCGCTATTTTAGGCCGGGAACGCCGATCGCGACACGGATGTTACTCCTGGGTCTCGTGCCGAAGTCGTAAGACATCTTCATGTGCTGTCCCGTTTGCATTGCAACGAGCGCGGCGGTGATCGCCGCAGCGAGCGCCACGACGACCGGCGGTTTTGCGGCGTTCGTTTTCAAATTAACTCGCCGGGGCAAGCGTCCTGGCACCAACCAAAAGATCGAAGGAGATGACCATGAGCAATCTCAAGGACCGCAGGATCGTGTCGCACCAGGAATGGACTGCAGAGCGCAAAGCGCTGCTGAGCAAAGAGAAAGAATTCAATCGCCTGCGCGATGAGCTCAGCGCAAAGCGGCGCGATCTTGCGTGGGAGCACGTGACGAAGACCTATGTGCTCGAGGGACCGCGCGGATCCGAGACGCTCGATCAGCTGTTCGACGGGCGCAGCCAGCTCGTCATCTATCAAGCGATGTTCGATCCGAAGACCGCCACGGACAAGACTCCGTACACCTTGGATGCGCCCTGCCCGGCATGCTCGTTCTGGATGGACAACATCGAGCAGATGGCGGTTCATCTCGCGCACAACGACGTGACGCTCATCGCCGCCTCACGCGCTCCGCTCGAGAAGCTGGAAGCCTACAAAAAACGCGTCGGTTGGACGTTCAAGTGGGTCTCGAGCGGTGACGGCGATTTCAATCGCGACTTTGGCGTCACGCTCACAGCCGAAGAAATTGCGAACGGCACAGGCGAGTACAACTACGCACCGACCACCACTCCGATCGCCGAGCTTCCCGGCATCAGCGTGTTCTACAAGGACGCCGAGACGCAGGTGTTCCACACATACTCGACGTACTCGCGCGGCCTCGACATGCTCAATGTTGGTTACCACTACCTCGACCTCGTCCCGAAGGGGCGGAACGAAGAGGCCACCAACAACCGACCAGCATGGTTAAGGCGCCGCGACGAGTATGCCGATACTAAGGTTAAGGCCTGTCACTGAGATTGACCGCGAGCTCGGCAATGCGCCCGAGCACGTAACGCGCTAAGCGCGTGCGGGTGGTGGCGTCGCAGTCTTCTTCCAGGCGTCGAGCTCCTGCACGCGTGCGAGCCACGCGCGAATGTTCGGGTAATCTGCCATCGGAAACTTTGCCGGACCAGCAAGCGCCAGACCCGCCGCGAGCGAGAAGTCCGCGAGCGTCAGATGATCTTGTGCGACCCACGTCTTGCCTGCGAGATGCGAATCCAAAATCGGCGCGTTCTGCGCGAAGAGCGTGAGCCCGCGTTCCAGCTCGGCTGCATCCGTCGGTCGACCGGTCAGCGGCTTCACGAAATTCTCTTGTACCAAAATCGCTTCCGGCGGCGCCATGTGAGCAGCACACCAAAAGAGCCAGCGATTCACTTCGGCGCGGCCTTGTGCGTCGGTCGGTAGCAGAGTCTGACCGAGCGTCTTGTCGCAGAGGTATTGCATGATCGCGCGCGACTCCCACAGCACGAAGCCGTTGTCCTCGAGCACCGGCACGCGACCGTTCGGATTGCGCGCGAGATGCGGCACGCCGCGTTGCTCGTTCTTCGTCAGATCGATCACGATGCGCTCGAGCGGCACGTCGAGGTGAGTTGCGGTGAGCAAAACGCGACGCGAGTTTCCGGACAGCGGATGGAAGTAGAGGTTCATGGCAATCTCCTGGAACGCCTTGGTGAGCTGCAGCAGTCAGCCCAACGTTATCCAGAGCGAGTGACAGGAGAGTGTCAGGTTTTCGTTACCGCGGGCGATCAAACCGAGAATTTGCGCGGACCGTCGGTCGAATCCCACTTCAAGAATTCGGCGACCGGCGCGCTCTCGGCCGAGACGCCCGGATGAATCACGAGATGTGTGCGCGCTGCTTCGTACGGCATCGTGTCTTGCTCGGTGACCTCGTCTTCGTCCCACGATCCGAGATTGATGTACGTCGCGCGCCCTTCGTCGATCGGCTGACGCTGCGGAACGTGCGTGTGGCCCATCACCACGAACGCCGCAGGAAACAGCCGCGCGAGCTTGCTTGCGCGTTCTGCCATGTCCATGGCCGGATCGATCTTGCGACGCGCCGAGAGATACGAATGCGCACCGAGCCACGCTGCAACGATCGCAACGATCGCGATGATGGATGCGCCGCCGTGACGATGAATGGCGAGCGGAACGAACACGCTCAGTGATGCGAGCGCGGCAACTGCAACCGCAAGACGGTCGATCAGGACGCTCGCGAGAATGCCGCCGATGGTCCGGGTGACCGGCGGGACTTGAAGCGCGGCCAGCTCTCTCAAACGATCGATGCCGAGCAACGTTTTTAAGGCGAGCTCAGTCATGCGTTTTTCGTTTTCGACCTTCAAGGCTCGCGCGGCATCCGTCAAAAATCCGCGTTGAACGCGAATGAGCTCGATGATCGCGAGCAGAAATCGGAGCCCCAGCGTGAGCATTCCGGAAACGCCGAGGCGCGCGCCCATCCGCAAATAGTCGAAGATTCCCGTGTTCTCGTGACCATGCTCACGCATGCCGCGCGTTGGACGAACGACGTAGCGCAAAAACACTTCGCAAAATCCGCGAGCGACACGACGCGGATCGAGCGGCGAAAGCGGCGCCATGATCGACTCGGTCGCGCAGAGCGGATCGTACATGTGACCGTGCTCGATGTACGCGACGCCTTGTTGATAGAAAAACCAGGGGCAGAACTCGATGCGCGATTCGAGATCGCCCGACGTCGTGCCGCTCGCATTCGCGAAGCCCAGCAGCGTGCTCGAAAGATCCTTGCGAACCGATTCCCAGTAGAGCTCGACGTCGTGATTGCCATGCACGATGGTGATCGCGTGACCGTCGGCGAGGAAGCCGGCGAGCGCACGAAACACGTTCGCGTGACGTTTCACGACGTGGCGCAATTTCAGTCGTGCGTGATCTTCGGAGTTGCCGACGCCATGCTCGCGCTCTTCGTCGTTGAGCACCGTTTCGAGCTCGTTTTCGCCGGGCGGAATCGCCATGCCGATGAAGTCGATGAAGTCGCCAGCGATGACGACGCGCCATCGCGCACCTGCCGGACGAATACCTCGGTAATGCTCGAGCAGCTTCACGAGATCGTCGTCGACGCGCTTGGAGCGACGACCGAAACCAGTAGTGATCGCCTGCGTATTGAGGTCGCTTCCGAGATGGACGTCGGAGAGCACCAGCAAGCTCTCGCGAGTCTCGCCCGATACCATCAACGTTGAGACGACCGAGTCCATCAGCTTGCCCTCAGGCTTTGCAGATTCCGAGCCCGCGTTCCCAAACGAGGTCGATTCAGAAATCGGTGCTCGATATACAAGATGATTCGCCCATCGCGTGCCCGCAAGGGTGCATGCACGATGCAACGAAAAGAGTTTGAAGCTGCGCCTGCTGACTCGTGACGAACGTCATGTATGCGTGAATTTTCGGCACGCCGACGCGCGTCATCGGAAGCGAATGTCGTGGTCAGCGTCACGTCCTCAGCGTGTCAGAGCGGCGTGTCATGGACGGTCACGAGGACGTCATTCGACGTCGGCTTCATATCGACCGCTGACCTCAAAATGAAAACGAAAAGATCGGCGTCGTCGGAGCCGTCTGAAGCATGGGCTTCGACGATTCCCCTTCGATCCGAAATCGAGCCGAAAATGGCGGCGATTGTGCAACGGCGGACGAAAACGGAAACGAAACTCCTCGCGCGATCTTCTGCTCGACCGACGCGCCGGAGCCTTGAGACAAGAGCACGATGCCCGTCACGATGGTGGCAACGCCTACGACGGCAATCGCACCTCCAGTGTAGGTAAGCCAACGGTAGGTCGTGCAGGCTTCCTCGCCGCCAGGCTCCGAGCATGATCCGAAGACGCCGCCGACCAGCGTGAGCCCGCCGAGGATGGTGACGATGACACCGGCCTCGGTCACGGATGCGCCTTTCCCGTGCTTGGCTTCGGAATAGTGGAGCGTGACGGTCGAGCCGGGCTTTCCCTGCAGCACGAACGACTCCGACACGCGAACGTCGTTGCCGGCGATGCGATAATTTCTACCGAGCGAATACGGGCGGTCGCAGGGCGCGAGACAAACCGGAGTCCACTTGTCTCCGTTTTGTTGCTCGAGGACTGCGGCGGCTGGGCCTTCAATCAGGACGTACGCCTGGTTCGGCCCCGCGAGCGCGTGCGCCTGTTGCGCGTGTGCAGAGCCCGCGACGAAAAGCGGAAAACAGAAAGCAGGAGCGAGCCACCAGCGCATCGTGGCTTCCGATCTACATCATTTGTGATGTGGCCTGACGAATTCGACGGCGTAGCGGCTCGACCGCCATCATCGGATTCAGCAGCATCCACGGCGGTTTCACGAGATGCCACACCTCGAGATTGAGACGATTGATGCGAGGTGACTCGGAAGCGAGCCCCGACACGTGATCGAGATAACGCTGCGCCAGCCGATGCTTCCACGTGCACGGCGCGCCCTCTGTAACAGACCATCGCAAATCTTCGGTCGTCGTCATGAACCACGGAGCTGCGTTCGTCCTCGCGAGCGCGCGTTGAAAGCTTCGTCCGAATCTCGGATCGCGAGGGTCATGCGCGCGCAGACAACGACGCAAGGTCATGGCGCCGAGCGCGCTAACGCTCATGCCTTGAGCAAACACCGGATTGAATGCGCACATTGCGTCGCCGATCACGATGAAGCCGGCAGGCCAATTCTTCATGCGCTCGAAATGACGTCGACGATTTTCGAGACGACGAAATCCGTGAATGGGCGAGACCGGACGCGCATCACGGATCGCTTCGTAGATGAGCGGCGTGGGCTGCCGACGCGCAAAATCCAAAAATCCTGCGTCGTCAGTGGGCGGATAATCGAGCCCGGCGCCCGACAACGTCACGCACCAACGATCATCTTCGACCGGATAAATAAGCCCTCCGCGCGTTTCATTCGGTGCCCATGTCGCATGCAACATCGCTTTCCATCCGCGTGATCCGGAAGGCTGCTCGTACCAACGACTCGCGTACGCACGGCAGGAATCAATGGTCGTCTCTTCGACGAGCGAATAACCGAGATCGACGAGCCACTTCGGCGCATGTGAGCTGCGACCACTTGCGTCGACGACCAGCTCGGCGCGTTCGATATTTTTCTTAGTGCTCGAATCACGTTTGCGAAGCCGCACACCAGATACACGCTTCTCGTCGTCGACGATGAGACCGCTCACATCACAGCCTTCGATGAAACGCACGCGCGGATCTTTCATCAAGCGTGCGCGAATGCTCGATTCGAGCAACGCGCGACTGCAACCGAAGCTGATGACGCCGGTCGAGGCACGAGGCATCCAACCAGCGGCAGTGTGAATCGCGAAGTCTGCGCCCCAATCGACGGGCATTGCGCCTTTCGAAATGAGATCGGCTTCGAGACCAGGAAAAAGCTCGTTCACCACATTGCGCCCACCCGCCAGCAGCGCGTGGGCGTGTCGTGCTTGCGGCACGCCTGCGCGAATTCGTGCGTCGGCCTCGAAGTGATCGCGATCGACGACCCATACGCGATCGAATCGTTCCGTGAGCACACGAGCGGCGAGCAATCCCGCCATGCCGCCGCCAATCACGATCGCCGAGGCGAGATTGGATTCCGATTCAATTTCGTGAGCTAGCCATTGCGAATGATGAGCCGATGCGGTTTCCATGAGCCGTACATCCTGAGCGACGGCGAGCCTATTTAACAAGCACGATGTCCAACCTGCGAGACCTACCCCCATGGGCGTATTGACGTTCGACGAAGCACGCGACCAGTTCCCGGCCCTTCGCGAAAAAGTATTTCTCGATGCCGCATGCGTGAGCCTGGCGCCGCGTGTTGCTGCGGACGCGATTCGCTCTTTTTTGGATGATGCGCAGCAGTGTCGCGCGCGCTCCGCCACCGCAAATCACATCGCGATGGACATGTTGCGCGCCGAAGCTCGGCCTCGCGCCGCGCGTTTGATCGGCGCACGCGAAGACGAAATCGCGTTGGTCGAAAGCACGTCGCAAGGCTTGGCGATCGCTGCGCAATCGATCCCGCTCGAGCGTGGCGACCGCGTTCTCATCTGCGATCTCGAATTCATGCAGGTCGCCGTTCCGTGGGTACAGCTTCGTGATCGCATCGGCATCGAGATCGATCGCGTTCCACATCGCGCCGGAATTTTCGACGCCGACGACATCGCAAAATTGATCCAACCGAAGACGCGCGTGCTCTGCGTGAGCTCGGTGCAATGGAGCAACGGTTTTCGTTGCGACCTCGATCGCATCTCGGCTTTGTGCAAACAGGCCGGCGTTTGGCTCGTGGTCGACGCCGTTCAACAGCTCGGTGCCTTTCCCATCGACGTGAGCAAAACACCCATCGACGTGCTCGCGTGCGGTGGACACAAGTGGCTGAACTCGCCATTCGGCGCCGGATTTCTCTATTTGAAACGCGACGCGATGCCGAAGCTGAAATCACCGATCGCCGGTTATTTGAGCCTCGAAACTCCGGACGGCGGTTGGGGAAATTATTTCCAGACGCCTTCGATCATGCCGGTGCGAGCCTACGAATTCGTGAAC
>JBDTFL010000338.1:0-4790 GCA_039937955.1 Polyangiaceae bacterium
CAAAAAAATCCGGATCAGCGCTTCCAAAAAATCTCGAAGCTGGCGGCCGCGCTCGACGAGTTCGTGACACCGCTCGAATCCTCGGGCGCTGGAGCACGTCTCGGTCTCGTCCAGCCTTCAGATGCGCCTCCGCCTACGCCGCCCATCGCGTGGCGTCCCGCGAGTTACGTCATGCCGAAAGCGAGAGCGGCGGCGGCTGTTCCTGCGGAGACGATGGAGGACATTCCGGCGCTCAAGCCGCCGGCCAGTGGCCTGCTCGACGACGACCTGCCCACCGGAAAATCCAAGATCCCCGCGTGGCCCTTCGTTGCAGCTGGAGCGGCTGTGATCGGCGCGGCGATTTACTTCGCGATTCGCGCGCCAGTTGCGCCGATTCCCACGATTTCGGGTGATCCGGGCTTCATCGACGCGGCCTCGACGAGCTCGACGTCGATGACCGTGGCACCAGCCGCAGCGTCGTTGCCAGTTGCGCCGCCTAATGTTTCAGCCTCGAGTGACCGTTCCCATGGGGTGATCCCGAGCTCGACGTCGAATGCGACGGGTAAGGGAATCTCTCCACTTAAAGGCACCCGCGGCGGACACGATGCTGGAAACAATGAAGGGCGACTCTTGGACACGAGGTAAGGCAAACGGCCTGAACGACCTTAGGCGGATCGTGCCTCGTGGTTATCGACGAGGCCTTCTCGTCTTCGCGACTGTCTCCGCAATACATGCGTTCGCGGGAGTCGCTTACGCCCAAGATGCGCAAGACACTGCTGCGGCCGAAACGCTCTTCGACGAAGCGCGGAAGCTGATGGCGGATGGCAAGATGGACGCCGCATGCCCAAAGCTCGAGGAAAGTGAACGCGTCGCGCCAGCAGTCGGCACCTTGCTCAATCTCGGCATCTGCTACGAGCAGAGCCATCGTCCGGCGAGCGCATGGGCGACCTTCAAAGAAGCGATCTCGGCAGCTCGAGCGAACGGCCAATCGGAACGTGAGCAGCTTGCGCGCAGCCATGCGCAGGCGCTCGAAGGAAAATTTTCGACGCTGACAGTTCGCGTTGCGCCCGCCACGCGAAACATCTCTGGAGTCGAGGTGCGACGGGACGGGGAAATCGTCGCGCGCGCAGCGTGGGGATCCGCGATACCGCTCGACCCCGGCGCTCATCTCGTCACCGTGACGGCACCATCCCATACTGCGTGGTCCACGGACGTCGCGATCGGCGAGGACGGCACGGCAGTCGACGTCGATATTCCGGTTCTCACACCGGTCCAACCTAAAGCCTTCCCCAAGCCCGCAGTCCACGCGGCGCTCGTCGTCGACGAGAAGCCGAAGTCGACTACCCAACGTACCTTAGGGATCGCGGTCATCGGCTTAGGGGTCGCAGGACTCGCAACGGGAAGTATCTTCGGTGTGATCGCCAAATCGAAGAATGACGATGCGCTCGCCAATCATTGTGGAGGCGGAAGTCTTTGCGACGCGCAAGGGCTGACTCTCACGAACGAGGCGCGCTCCTCTGCGACCATCGCGACGATTTCGTTCTCCGCGGGCGGCGCTGCATTGCTCAGCGGCGTCGTGTTGCTTCTTACCGCGCCTAAGAGCTCGTTGTCGCGCGCGGCAGTTCGTGTTGCGCCTTCTCTCAGCGCTAGAAGCGCAGGATTGTCATTGGGTGGAACGTGGTGATGCATCGCAAAGCATTGTTCGTGGCGCTCGCGTCGTTCGGCGCCGTGGCCTGCACGCAAGTCTTGAACATTGAGGACCGATCCCTTAGGCCCACGACCGAAAGTGCGGGCGACGCCAACGTCGGCGCGGACGACAGCGGCCTGCTAGCCGAAGGTGGACAGCCTTTGCAGAAAGTCGATGGCGGCACGATCACGATTAGTAGCGATCCCGCGCACGCCGTCTTCCCGACCACCCCGCTCGACTTCGGTCCCGTGAGCTGCGGCGGAGGAGCACCAGCCAATCGTACGTTGGTCATCAACAACGTCGGAGACTCCGACCTCGATTTTCAAGCCGAGCTCGGACCGACGTCGAGCTTCTCACTCATCGGCGCTACGGCTGGACCGATCGCCGGTCGGTCGTACGCCACGATAACCATAGCTTCGTCGGGTTTTCCGCTCTTCGCAACTGCGAGTCAAACCGAAGCGGCGGCACTTACGGTCACCATCCTGATCGACGGACAATCGCCAGTCACTCAGCAAATCGACATCACGGAAACGGCGGCAGGCGGATCGCTTTTACTCGATCCGGGCATTGCGGCATTTGGACAAGCCCAGGTCGGCACCGCAGCGAGCGCGCTTCCCATAAGCTTGAAAAACACCGGAAACGTAGCGATGACCGTAAGCTTCGGCGCATCGACGGACTCCCAGTTTTCATTGATGAGCGACGCGGGTAGCGCGATGCTCGGTCCAGGGGAATCGGTCTCGGGCCTTACCGCGCAATTCCTTCCGAGCAGCGCGATCTCTTCGACGGGCAGCATCACGATCACGGCCGCGGGAGCGCCCATGTGCGGAGCGTCGCCCGACTCTCTTCACCTCAGCGGCGCAGGAACGGTTGGCCCCATTACCGTGCAGCCCGGATCACTCGACTTCGGGCTCGTCGACTGCGGCAGCACCACTGCCGCGAAACAGATCACAATGAGCACGACTGGCGCCGCATTCTCCTGGAGCGCGTCGCTCGGCAAAGGCGCGGCGTCGCCGTACACCATCAGCCCCGTAAGCGGGACGGCAACGGCAGGCTTACCGGTGATCGTCACGGTTACTCCGCATGCAGTACCAGCCACTTCGGCGATCACTGCCGATCTCTATGCCGATAATCTGACCATCGTCGCCGCGGACGGCCCTCACGTCATTCCGCTCCACGAGACGGCTGCGGGCGCGATCCTCAGCCAGTCGTTGTCGAGTGTCGCATTCGGTGGCGTCAATTCGGGAACGAAGGCGACCTCTTCATTCAACGTCGTAAACGCAGGCAACGAACCGGCGACGATTTCCTATACGATCGTCAACGGTGCCTTCGCGCTGGCTCCGCAAGGTCAGACTCTAAGTGGCGACGGCTATTCGTCGTCCGCGACGGTAACGTTCTCGCCGACCTCCGCGACGGCCTATGCTGGCTCAGCGACGATGACCGTTGCGGCAGGCACCGTTCTTTGTGCGCCGCTTCCTGCCGCTCTGCCACTCACCGGTACCGGCACGATCAACTACGTGACGGTAACGCCGAGCTCTCTCGACTTCGGATTGGTAAACTGCGGCAGTAAGGGCTCGTCCAAGAGCGTCGTTGTCAGTAACACCGCGCCAGGAAGCGGGTCCGCCTTCAACTGGACAGCTTCGCTCGGGAAAGGAAGCGGGTCGCCCTATAGCCTCGCCCTCAGTAGCGGAAATATTAAACCTGGCAAAAACATAAGCTTAACTATTTCCCCCAGCACAATCCCACAGACGTCTCCGACAACTAGTGACTATTACGCCGACACGCTGACCATCACGACCGACGCCGCGAACGACCCCACGCCGCATGTGATCTCGCTCCACGAGACGGCGCAAGGTGTGATCTTGACTTTGTCACCTTCGGTCGTCGCTTTCGGAAGCGTCGCAGGAGGCAGCTCGTCGAGCCTGCCATTCCAAATCATCAACAATGGAAACGTCCCTGCGCACGTAGGCCTTGCCTTGGGTTTCGGAGGTTTCTTTTACTTCTCTGTCGATCCGAGCAGCGGCTTGACTGTCAACGGTGGAACATCGGTTGCGGGGACGGCGAGCTTCCAGCCGTCGAAGGGGCCGGTCGGTGCCAAATCGACCACGATTACGCCGAGCTTTTCGCAGGTCAATTGCGGCGGACCTCTTCAGCCGACTACGCTGAGCGGGACTGGTATCTAAGCTTAGGGTCGGTCTCGAGCGAGCGCGTCATAGTCGGATCGATAGCTCCACATCCTCTGAAAACTGCACCGACAAATATCCATTCTGGGGATCGCGGATTCGCTCGATAAATTCCGGGGAATCGTCGGCGTTGTCCGCGATGATCAAGGCGCCTGCTTTGAGGCGCGGCTCGACGAGCGCCAGGATTTTTGGATAAAGAACTTTCGCGCCGTCTAGCAAAACCAAATCGATCGATTGCGGCAAATCACGGGCGAGCGTTTCGAGCGCGTCGCCTTCACGAATGTCCACGAGCTCCGATAGACCGGCGGCCGCCAGATTTTCACGCGCGCGCGTGACCTTGCCGGGCTCGAATTCGCTGCCGATCACTTTTCCTCCGCCGTTGTCCTTCAACGCGGCGGCGAGATGAATCGTGGAGATGCCGAACGATGTGCCGTATTCGACGATCGACCTCGCTTTGGACGAGCGAGCGAGCATGTAGAGCAGCTTTCCGGTTTCTGCGGACACCGGTAAAAACAGCTCGCGCACGTTCCCGTAGAACGCGCGGTAATCTTTTTTTGCGCCCTCCATGAACGCCTCGCGCTCTTCAGGCGACCGCTTCGCGAATTCGTCTCGGAGCAGTCCGTCGGTCAAATCGGCTTTCGCGAAGAGGGAATCGAGCAGCGTGGAGACCGCCGACGACGTCAGGGTATTGATCATGACTTCATCGTAAGGTGAGAATCGCAAATCCGAATTCGCGTTCGAGACCTGTAATGCCCAAGCCAAAAAAACCGCAAATTACCGCCAGAAAAACGCCCATTCAAGATCGCTCGACTCAAGTCGTGGACGACATTTTGGAGGCAGCCATTCGCGTTTTGATCCGCGAAGGTGGCGCGCGTTTCACGACGGTGCGCGTCGCGGAAGAAGCGGGCGTGAGCGTCGGATCTCTCTACCAATATTTTCCGAAC
>JBDTFL010000339.1:0-4196 GCA_039937955.1 Polyangiaceae bacterium
TCATCGTGATGACGCTGACCCACGCAATGACGGGCGGCCAACCGCTCGCCCACGAAATCCAACCGCCGGTTCCGAACGAGGTGAGCAGAATGCGGAGCATCATCGCGAACGCCGCGCTCTTCACGGCGACCGCCATGTACGTCGTTGCCGGAGTGGGCGCGCCTTCGTAGGCGTCGGGCGTCCACATGTGGAACGGAACGGCGCTGACTTTAAAGACGAGTCCGACCAGCACGAGCGCGAGCGCCAAAATCGCGAGCGGGCTGCGCGCGCTGCCATGTGCGAGCGACTGTCCGATTCCCGCCAAATCCGTGTGCCCAGTGACGCCGTAGAGAAGCGCGAAGCCGTACAAAAGAACCGCCGCCGCAAACGAGCCGAGCAAGAAATATTTCAGACCGGCTTCCGTGGAGCGTGCCGACGTGCGACGAAATGCGGTCATCGCATACGCGCCCAGCGACATCGTTTCGAGGCCGAGGAAAATCGTCAGAAGGTCTCCGGCGGCGGCGAGCATCATCGCGCCGATCGTCGAGAAGAGGAGGAGCGCGTAAAATTCACCGCGATTCAAATTGTGCTCGGGCAAATATCCGCCGGCGAGCAGCGCAGCAAGCGCACCGCCGAGGCAGAGCAGCATCTCGAAGAACACGGTGAAGCGATCGATGAGGAGCCACGGCGCGACTGCCGCGAGGCCGTCGAAGTTGTCGATCCCGTACATCCACACGCCGGCTGCGAATGCGCCGCCCGCGAGAAATACGATGGTCGTTCCGAGCGCGAGGCCGTCGGCGCTTTCGTCGGGGAGGGATCGATTCTTCGGCTGCGCGAAAGCCTCAGCGAGCATCAAGAGGAGCGCGCCGATCCCTAAAACCAAAAACGGTGAGAGTGCGAAGGCAAGCATGGTCGTCGGATCCTAGAGGCTCGCGGTCGCGTCGGTGGGAGGCGTCGCGATCGCAGTGGGTGCGAGCACGCTGCGCGCCTGCAGTTTGATTGCGCCTTCGTAATAGTCCGGCGCCTTGTGTGCTTCGATGCGCGCGGTCATGTCGTCGTCGACGCGCTGGGCGGCGTCGCGAATCTGCACGAGGAAAATGTTGGGGAAGAGGCCGATGACGAAGATCATCAAGATGAGCGGTGCGACTGCGATGAGCTCGCGCGTGTTGATGTCTTGCAGCTTCTTGTTTTCGTCCTTGGTGACTGGGCCGAAGAACATTTTCTGGACGACGCTGAGCATGTACAAAGCGCCCAAAATCACGCCGATTGCTGCGCCCATGGAGTCGATGCCGTTGAACTTGCCGAGCTTGGTGCTGGCGAACGTGCTCGTGATGATCATGAACTCGCCAACGAAGCCGTTGGTGGCAGGCAAACCGATCGACGCCATCGTCACGATGACGAACAGGACGGCGTAGACCGGCATCACTTTGGCGAGCCCGCCGAAGTCTTCGGCCAGGCGCGTATGACGACGATCGTAGATGACGCCGAACAGGAGAAAGAGCGCGCCGGTGGAGATGCCGTGGTTCATCATTTGGAGAACGGCGCCTTCGATCGAGCCTTGCGTGCATGCGAAGATCCCGAGCATCACGTAGCCGAGGTGCGCGACCGACGAGTAAGCGATGAGGCGCTTGACGTCGTCTTGCTTCCACGCGCAGAGGGCGCCGTAGATGATTCCGCCGAGCACCGCGACCCCAGCGAGCATTGCTGCAGCCCACGCCGAAGCTTCGGGAAAAAGTCCGAGGCAAAATCGGAGATAACCGTAGGTGCCGAGCTTCAGCATGACCGCCGCAAGAATGATCGAGCCGCCCGTCGGTGCCTCCGTGTGCGCGTCCGGCAACCAGGTGTGGAGCGGGAACATCGGCACTTTGATCAAGAACGACAGCGCAAACGCCGCAAAAAGCCAGGTTTGGACGTGTTGCGGAAGAACGAGCCGTTGCAGATCGAAGTAGTCGAACGAGAGAACGCCGCCCGACGCTTTCGCGTACGTGTAACCGAGGTACAGGATGGCGGCGAGCATCAGCACCGATCCGGCAAACGTGTAGATGAAGAACTTGATCGCGCTCTTGATGCGATCGGTGCCGCCCCAGACGCCAATCATGACGTACATCGGGACGAGCATCAGCTCCCAGAACACGTAGAAGAGAAAGAGGTCGAGCGCGACAAATGCGCCGATCATCGCGCCCTCCAAAAGCAGGAGCGCGAAGCACCAATCCTTCATGCGCATCTTGATCGAGCCGAACGACGCATACGTCGCGATCGGAACGATGAAGACGGTGAGCATCACGAGCCACAGTGAAATGCCGTCGATGGCCACGTGGTAGTGCACGCCGAAACGCGGCAGCCACACGAAGTCTTGGTTGAAGTGATAGGTGGCGCCCATGTGCACGCCGAGCAGCGGCAAGCTCGCCGCGAGCGAGACCAACATCACGAGCAGTGTGAACATCTGCAGCGTTTTGTGGGCCTGACGCGGCAGGAATAGAACGCCGATGGCGCCGGCGATCGGGAGACCGAACAGCCACGACAAGAGATGCCCTTGGTCGTGCGTCTGCGTGTCCATCGGGAAAACGTCGGACATCGTGCGCACCAAAAAGAGCGCAGTGAGACCGGCGAAAATCGCAAGAACTGCACGAACGCGAACGCCGTGCTGTTTGGGGATCATCGCCGCAACAACGGCCGGAATGAAGATCGGGCTGGCTTGGCCAATCGCCGACATCACCGACGCTACGACATCGAAATTTCCGGTCGCGTACAAAACCGCGGCGGCGACGACGGCGATGATCGCGAGACCTGCGACGGGCCCAATCCAACGCGGACGCTCGATATCGCCCAATTCGTCGACGTGCTGTGTGCGTTCGGTAGCCATTATTTTTGCCCCACTTCGAGGACTTGCGACGTCGGCTCAAGCCGTTTGAGCGTGATGACCGTTTCCTTTTTCAGATCGAAGGCGTTCTTCACCTCGAGCTTCACGAGCTTCGAGCCGCCAGCGTCGAGATGAACTTTGACGGTCGTCTGGTCGCTGAATTTGTCGGAATCGAAGCTGCCGTTGCCATCAGCGTCCCAGCGATACTGGTAGCCGATGCCCGGACCTGCCGTGATGGTGTAGTCGCCATTCGATTCGACGACCGTCGTGCTGGGATGCGGAGAAACGAAGAACCAACCGAAGCACGCCATGCCTACGACCATGATCGCGGCGTAGGTGTGGACGACGCCGGTCTGGAAAATTCGGAGAAAGCTCCCGAGGCCTGCGACGAGAACGGCTGGCACTTTTGCGATGAGCCCGTCGACGAACCAGGTGTCGAAGATCTGGAACGTGTCGGCGAGTGCGTCGACCACGCCGAGGATCGCGTAGTCGTAGAATTCGTCGACGCGCCACTTGTCGAGAAGCAGACGATGAAGGCCGGGAGCGCTCGCAGCGAGCTTGCGCGCGGGCTCTCCTTGCTCCTTGATGTACATCCAGTAGGCGAGGCCGGTGCCGATCGCGAACGCTGCGATTCCGCCGATCGCCAAGATCAACGTGAGACCTTCCGCGCCGGGGCGCAGGACGATCGAGTGTTCGATGGCGGCTGCGAAAACCGGCTCGAGCCAATGATCGAGCGGAAGATGCTTGGTCAGTGGCGCCGGATTCAGAACGCCAGCGAACGCTGCAAACGTGGCGAGAACGATGAGCGGCAACGTCATCGAACGAGGTGACTCGTGCGGCGGACGCCCTGGCTCTTTCAGATTTTCTTCGTGATGCTCGTCGCCAGCATCATGATCATGATCGTGTGATGAAATTTGCGAAGGGCGACCTAGCGTCCAACCGCGGAAATCCCCCTCGAACGTGAGGAAGTACGCACGAAACATGTAGAATGCAGTCATCGTGGCGGCGGCCAATCCGACGTAATAAATCGCCGGGCCGAACCACGTTGGTGCGGTCCATACGTCGACCTTGAAGCGCTCGAGCTGGGTCGCAAACGGATTTACCGAGCGATTCACGAAGGCAGATTTCAGAATTTCGTCCTTCGAGAAAAATCCGGAGAGGCCTGGGCAGCCGGCGATCGCCAAGGTGGAGATGAGGAACGTCCACCGCGTGTACGGCATGTATTTCTTGAGCCCGCCCATGTTGCGCATGTCTTGTGATGCGTCGTGGTCGTGGATGCGCGCATGCATTGCGTGGATGACGCTGCCGGCACCGAGGAACAAGCAGGCCTTGAAGAACGCGTGCGTGACCACGTGAA
>JBDTFL010000340.1:0-4643 GCA_039937955.1 Polyangiaceae bacterium
AGGAATATGGACGACGAACGTCTCGACGAAGTCGTCGGTGCCTGCCGCGCGCGCTTGCGCGATGACGACGCCGCGTTCGACATCGAAGCGCGTGCTCGGTCGATCGGCATCGTCGACGTGCACGAACAAATCGTCGCCTGGTGCGAGGCTCGTGAGCAATCGCGCAGATGCGGTCACGTGAAGCTCTCCACAACGTCCGCTGCGGCGCGCATTCGTCTCCACGCGATCGAGCGCGAGCTTGCGGCCCAAGATCGGCGCCGAAGAAAATGCGCGATCGGAAAAGTCGCTGACCTGCGGTGACCGATCGCGAAGGTGGAGCGCCAAGATCGTCGGATCACCTGGCAGCCAGTCGTAATCATTTGGCTTTAAATCAAGCAGATTTGCGCTCACGACCGCGGACGACTTCGAAACGACGAGCCCGACATTCTGCTCCAACAGAAACGCACGGCCTTCTTCGCACCACGGCACGCCTTGCGCGTAAAATTCATTTTCGTCTTCGAAGAACGCGTGTCGATCGCTCGTGTAGAAAGCGAGATACGGACCGAGGTCGGTAACGACGGGACGATGACTCGGATCCGCGGCGTCGATGCGCGCGGCGATCGCCCGATAATCGCGCCCAGCCTCGCGCGAGGCCAGTCGCTTGGCGTGCATCTCCGAAACGCGTGTGCCGTACGCAGCGCACGTGATCGTCATCGCCGCGCCGCTAGCGAGGAACGCGATGTGCGCGGGCTTGGGCCGCAGCTGCGCGATCTTGCGCGCGACGCTCTCCAACGTCGAAGCGAAAACGAGAGCCGCGAATGGCGTTACCACCGTCATGAAGCGTTCGTAGCGGTAGTACCAAAACGCGTGAATTCCTGCGTAAACGCACGCCGCGAGCGCGCTGAAGAACACCGCGCCTCGCCTACGAACGCCTGAAATCAACGCAACACAAATGCATGCAATATACATATAGACGATGGCCGTCTGCGCGCTCACCAAGATGCTCGGAAAATATTTGGCGTAGAGATCGGCCTCGGTGTCGAATCGAAAAATCGTCCAAAACGGAGCGCGCAAATTTTCCCAAGCCGCCGGGAGCAACTTGATCTCCCCTGCGTGCCCGAACATCTCGTCGATGTAGGCGCTCGCCGACCGCGTTCCGATGGCGTGCTGATGCAGATACGCGATGTGCAGCGATTCGGGTGCGACGCACAAAGCGAAACACGCGAGCGTGAGACCGAGTCGACGTTCTCGCCAAAGCCTGGGCAGCACGACGGGCACGAGCGCGATAAGCAAAAGGCAACCTTCCGCGCGCGTGGCTACGGCGAATCCGGCGAGCGCGGCAGCGAAAAATGCGTCGCGAGCATTTCGTTCACGAGCGCGACGAAACAGAATCGCTCGGCGCATCGCCGCGAGGACCAGCAACGTGAACAGCGGCTCGCTGGCTGGAACGCTGCCCCACCACATGAGCAACGGATTGAAGACGAGCAGCGCCAATGCGAGCACGCGCACGCTGGCGCGCGGTTCGACCAAACGCAGAAATCGAAAAAACGTAGCGCCCAAAAATATATGTAAAATACATGCAAGTACGATGAAGCCACTCTCACCGAACGCGCGCACCGGAAGCGCGAGCGCGAGCGAATAGCCCCAGAAAAATTTTCGGTCGACGCCGTCGTTCCACGGGACCGAAAGACCGCGTCCGTGCGCGAGGCTCTGCGCCTTGGCGAGGTAGACGTAGCTGTCGATCGTGTAGATTTTCGTGCTCGCCGCGAGCCACGCCAGAAGCATCGTGCTGACGCCAATCACGATCGCTGCAATGACGACTTCGGCGCGAGCCGGTGGCCTTCGACGAAACCACGAAGCGACGGCCCTCATTGCCTCGCGCGAGTGCACGCCTCGTGCCGACGAAAAAAGCGAGTCTCGTTGGCTCGCTGAAGTCGAGCCGGCTGATCGTCGCGTCGGGAATGCGGCACATGTTGAGCCGAGCAACGCGCCTGCAAACCGAGTAATCTTTGACGGAGTGGGATCGCGCATAAAACCGGGCCGGGCCATGCGCTTGGCCGCATGCTGCGTACTCGCGCTCGGCGGTGGTTGCTCGCTGTTCGTTTCGCTCGACGGCCTGAGCGACGGCGGCGTCAGCGCACCATCCGACGGATCGATCGAGGCGAGTGTTTCAGATGCGATCACGAACGGCGACGCACCGATCACGACCGATGGTGGCGACGCCGGAGTTTGCACCGGGTTTTGCGACAATTTCGACAATCGCGAAACGGTACCTGACGGCTGGGACAACGTGGAGGTCCTAGGAAACGGTAGCGCGAGCGATCTCTCGATCTCGTCGACCGAGTTCGTCTCGCCGCCGCACTCGCTTCATGCGCATGTTGCGGCGCGCATGTCCGGCTCGGCCGACATCTCCAACATCAACAAAGATCTGCCGCTCACCGGCGGCAGCATGAGCATCGACGTCGACGTCAAAATC
Organism: Polyangiaceae bacterium; assembly: GCA_039937955.1. GTDB lineage: Bacteria > Myxococcota_A > Polyangia > Polyangiales > Polyangiaceae > JAICXU01. The sequence goes on from JBDTFL010000340.1 coordinate 2,456, forward strand.
GTGGGCCTCGAATCCGGTTACGACGGCTTCGCCGGTTTGTTGCAGCTCGGCCTCGCGAACGACTACGCGGGGAGCATCGCGGGGAACGGCGGAGGCTACACAGTCGTGGACTATTGGGTGAACTTCGCCGACGCAGGTCACATTCAGCCCGTCTACCCTCTGGGCTCCGCGGACACCAACTGGCACCACTTCCACTATGCAGCGCACTACGATTCGAACGACGGTTCGATCTTCATCACGGTCGACGGCGTTACAATCGTCAACGTCACCGGCGCGAATACGTTCGGAACCAGCGCCGTTGTCCCCAACATCTTCAACATGTCGATCGGCTACTCGAGCCAGCCCACGATGCCCGCGCTCGACGTTTACTTCGACAACATACAAGTGCAGTAGACTCGCCACGCATTGTTTCCTCGTGTTGCATCGTTTGCCGTGATTTTGGCCGGATTCGCGCTCGTCGCCTGCACGCGTGACGTGGTGCTTCCCGATCTCACGACCAGCTCTACGTGCGGAAACGGCATCGTCGAATCCGGTGAAGTATGTGACGTCACGAGTGACGGCTGCGTCTCGTGCGAGGTCGCGCCTGGTTGGACGTGCGACCAAAGCGGATGCGCAGTCGTATGCGGCGACGGCGTGGTCGGCGCAGATGCTTCGTGCAGCTCACCCAAACGCGACACCGCTTGCGACATGACCGGATTTTGGGGCGCACGCGAAACCGAATTCGAACGCGACTCGATCATCGGCAGCACCCAAATCTCCAGCCAATGGTATTTTTTTCACGTCACTCAAACCGCAGACGATTTTGCCATCGACCAAGAGCTCGATTGCGGAGTGCACGTCACCGGATCGGCCACCGTCGACTACAGCGCGGACTCGTTACGCGCGCTCATCTACGCCAATCGCATGGACGATTCTGCGGGCCCACACGGCGCGCGTCGCGGTACGTCGAAGTCTGCGAACGGCGGTTGCGCAGTGACGCTCGATCGCTGGTACAGCGTGCGCGGTGCCGAAGACGCGTTTTTACCCGCTGATTTCTCGACGCATCCTGCGCTCTCGGCGCTTTCGCCACTTCCTACGGAGAGCGATCCGGTGAACGGAACCGACACGCCAGCGGGCATCACCGATCCGGACGGCGACGGAATTCCAGGAGTCGCGTTCAACGTCACCGGCTTCGTTACCGGCACACGCAACTCCGCGCAACGCACATGGCAAGACTATGCAACAGCGGCCAACGCTCCCATTGCAGCATCCGCCATCACGTTCGTCGTTCCCGGCGCGTTCGACATCGAAGAGCACGTGATGCGCGTCACGGATTGCGGGGGCGGTTGCTCATTGCTCGCCTCCGCTGCCAACGCCATGCAAGACACGCCAGGACGAATCGCATTTTCATTCGTCGGAAAAACGTTCGGCAGCGCTCGCGTTTCGGCAGTGGCCGCCGATGTGCCACGACAAGACGTGAACGACGACCTCACGACTTGTGCGAACGTACGCTTGCTCTTGCCCCACGACGCCACGCCGCCACCCCCATGAAAACGTGTAACTTACACATAATAAGCGCGGCATTTGTCGGGGTATTTGGCGCTTTCGAGTCGACCGCCAGCGCTTCACCGCTTTTGCAAACGACGCAATCGCTCGGTGACAATGCGGGTGCGCAAGGTGTCGTGTCGGGTCCGGGTGCGGCCTCTTCGTATTTCAATCCGGCGCTTCTCACCGATGCCGAAGAGACCGTTCTCATCGCATTCGCGCTCGTGTCCGAGCAAGTCGGCGTCACGCTCGACGGTCGTCCCGGCGGCGATGTTCCGCTCGCAGTTGGCGGTCGCGACGTCGTGTCGCCGAACGGCACGCCCATTCCGAACGAGGTCGTTCCAACGCAATGGCTCTCGCAAGGTTGCGAGGCCGGAAACAAAGCGGGTCAGTGTCCATCGCCTGGCTTTCCGGCGCGTCCGCGCCAAGGTGCAGGATCGAGCGGAAAAACAAGGACGTATCTCACGCTCGGGTTGGTGAAGCATCTCGTGAAGGATCGTCTCACCATCGGCCTCTACGGAATGTTTCCCGTGTCGAGCTTCACGACAGCACAAGCCTTCTACCCAGACTCGCGTGAGGCACTGTTCTCGAACAGCCTGCATCCGGAAATGTACGGCGATCGTCTGACCGCGATTTCGTTCGTGCTCGGTGCCGGTTTCAAGGT
>JBDTFL010000341.1:0-4361 GCA_039937955.1 Polyangiaceae bacterium
ATCGTCGTGCTCGATTTGGTGATGCCGCCTCCCGACGGTTATGAGGTGCTGCGCATTTTGCGCAGCCGAGCGGAGACGAAAGATCTTCCGGTCGTCGTGCTCACCGGCCTCGACTCCGACAACGAAATCCAAAACGCGTTCGACTCCGGCGCCGACGACTTCGTGCGCAAACCGTTCAAAGCCGTGGAGCTCGTCGCGCGCATTCGAGGCCAGCTCCGTTTGCGCGCGGTGATGGAGGAGCTCGAGCGAAAAGAAAAAGATGCGCTCGTCGTCAACGAGCTCACGCAAGCGCTCGCTTCCAATTTGGATTTCCGCGGCATCCTCTTCACCGTCGTGCAGCGCATCGCCGAGGTCGCCAAGGTCGACCGCGTTTCGATCGTGCTCGTTCGCGATCAAGCCGACATCGGTTACGTGGTCGCCGCGTCCGACGACGCAACGCTGCGCGACCTTCCGATCGAGCTCGCCAAATACCCAGAAATTTCCCATGTTTTGTCGACCGGCGAGAAATTGATCGTGCCCGACGCAAACAAACATCCGCTCCTGGAAATCGTTCGCCACGAGAGCCGTGCGAGCGCGTATGCGTCGCTCGCGATCCTGCCGATCCTCTATGAGGATCGTCCGATGGGCGTTTTGTTTTTGCGCGCCAAAGACACGCACTTTTTCATGCCGCACGAGCTCGAGCTCTGCAAAACCGTAACGAACGCGATGGCCATCGCGCTCCGGAACGCGCGCGTGCTGCAATCACTTCGCGATCAAACGCAGCAAGTCACCGTCGCGCGCTTAGAGGCCGAGCGCCGCATGCGCGTGCTGCAACGCTACGCAGATTTTTTCGAGAGCGCGCCGGATGGCATCGTCGTTTTGGACGGCGAAGGAAAATTGCTCTTCGCAAATCCCAAAGCTCACGAAATCACGGGCTACGACGAAGCGGACCTTCGCGGAAAACCACTCGGTGATTTGTTCACCAACGAAGACAAGATGCGTGGTCGCGCGTTGCTCACCGAGTTCGCGACCGGACGATTTCCGCACGGCGTCGACGTTCGCGTTTCTCGCCAAGACGGTCGCATCATCACGTTGAGCCTGAATTTCAGCCCCGTCATGCACGAAGACGGCGCGGTCCTCTGCAACTTTCGCGACGTCACCGCCGAGCGCGCGGTCGAAGCCGAGCTCGTGAAGACGCGAAATTTTTTGCGCGACGTCATCGATTCCTCGGTCGACGCCATCATCAGCGCCGACATGAAAGGACGCGTGCTCGTCTTCAATCGCGCCGCCGAACGCGTCTACGGCCGAACCGTCGGCGAGATGATGGGCTCCGACGTTCGCGGACTGTATCCGCCCGGAGTCGCCAAAGAGGTCATGCAAAAAATCCGCGAAGGGGGCGGACGCACCGAAGGTTTTCGAACGAACGTGCTCGACGTGAACGGAGATCACGTGCCGGTCGCACTTTCCGGCGCTCTCCTCTATGAGGACGAGATCCCGGTCGGGTCGGTCGGAATTTTCACCGACTTGCGCGAGAAGGTGCGCATGGAGCAACGGCTCGCTCAGGCCCAAGAACAACTTCTCTCACAAGAACGCCAGGCGATTGTCGCAGAGCTCGCCGGCGCCGCAGCACACGAGCTCAATCAACCGCTCACGAGCGTCATCGCTTATGCGGAGCTCCTGAAGCGCCGTCTAGATCCTCAATCTCCCGGCTTTGGGGCCGCCGAGGTGATTTACAACGAGGCGGACCGAATGGCGGAGATCGTGCGCAAAATCGGCAAGATAACGAAGTACGAAACCAAATCGTACGTCGGCCAAGCGCGCATCTTGGACCTCGACAAATCGAGCCGCGAAAGCGACCCGCACGTTCCCGTCGCCGCGCCTTCGGGCGATCTCGCTGACAAGACCGACGCACCGCCCGGAAGCGGAGGTGCCCGCTGATGTCGAAAAAGAAGAGTCTCGCACCGCCGATGCCGCCTACGACGGTTCCGCCGCTTTCGGCGACGCAAGAGCGTTTGTCGTCGCGCTCGCTGTCGAATGCGCCGGCCCGCATCTCCGGATTCGGCGACGAGGATGTCTCGGCCGAGGTGGCGGTCGCGCCGCAGCTTCCGTCGGTGTGGCTCGATCGCCTGCTCGACGTCGCCGTGCAGCTTCCGGTTCGCGATGGCGAGAGCGCCGTCGTCCAAGTCGTCGTCGATTTGGTGGCGGAGCTTCTCGATCCCGTGGCGGTCGGCGTTTGTTTCGTCGACGGTCGCCACGATCAAAAGATCCTTCGGCGGGGCGGTCGCTCGGGGGCGGGCATCGATCCTACGCGGCTTTTTCCGGGTTATTTGCACGAGGTCGTCGTCGAGCTTCCGGAGCTCGCCGGCTCGACGTTGCATGCGGCAACCGACGATCCGAACGCGCTCGCATCCACTTCACCGTCGGCGCAACTGCTTGCGCGCGCGGCGAACGTTCTGCGTGCAGGTCTCTCGCATGCGCGACTCGTGAACGCCGCGCAGATGGCCCAAGGCGAGGTCTTCAACCTCACGTCGCAGATTACGCAAGCCGAGAAGCTCGCATCACTCGGCCAAATCGCGGCCGGGATGGTCCACGAGCTGAACAACCCGCTGACGTCGATCGTCGCATACACGGATTATTTGTCGAAGCGTTGGGTCATCAAACGCGACGCGAATCCGGAGGGTGACGCCGCCGACGAGCTCGAGCGCCTGCGTCGCATCAGCGACTCGGCGCATCGTCTTTTGCGTTTCACGCGCGACCTCGTCACGTATGCGCGGCCATCGAGCGAGACGCCGGTTCCGGTCGTCGTGCATGCCGTCATCGATCAGGCGCTGGCATTTTGCGAGCATGTGCTGGCCGAATCGAAGACCACCGTCCATCGCAGCTTTGGCGACGGCATTTTGCCGGTGCGCGGACTTCCCGAGCAGCTTACGCAAGTGTTCGTCAATCTCATCACCAACGCCTGCCACGCCATGCCGGGCTCGGGCGGCAGCGTTTCAATCTCCACCGAGCTGATCGACAACGACAGAACGGTGCGCATTTGTTTGAGCGACACCGGCGAAGGCATTCCGGAATCCAACGTTGCCCGCATTTTTCTGCCGTTTTTCACGACGAAAGCGAACGGACGCGGGACCGGGCTCGGCCTTTCGATCGTCCAAAACATCATCGAATCGCACAGCGGACGCATCACCGTGGAGAGCGAGCTCGCCAAAGGCACGAGCTTTACGATGATCCTGCCGGTCGCTATTCGCTAATCGTCGTTTACAGGGCTCTTTGCCCTCAGCTACCGTTTCACTCGTGCCGTTTCGATTGTCACGCGGAGTCGGTTTCCTCATGTTGGCAGCGCTCGTTGCCCCATTGGCGCTTGCCGGGGACGCGGTAGCCGGTGCGGTCCGTGGTCGGCTGTCTGGCCAGGAAAAACTTTTCCCGGACGTCTACGCGGAGGCGGCGAAACCCGACTCGCACCGCTACACCTGGCGTGAGCCTTCGCCGACCGTTCGCCCAGATTTTTTCAAGCTGACCGCGAACCCGTCACGCGACATTTGCATCGGCGCGTTCACGTCCGGAAACAACGCCGCGCACGAGCCGATTTTGATCCGCGTCACGGGCGGCCACACCATTCCGACGACCATCGTCATCACGCCGGGCACGCGTCTGTCGTTCGAGAATCGCGACCCCTTCGTGCATCGTCTTTTTGCGGTCGGAAACGATCAGTGGGGCGCACAAGATTTGACGACCTCGGCGCATCGCGAATGGACCGCGGCCAACGCCGGCGTCTATGAATTTCGCGATCAACTTTTTCCGAGCGTTCGCACGTACGTCGTCGTCGATCCGCAGGTGAGCGAGGTCGCGTATCCGGGCGCGCAAGGCGCATTCGGAATGAACCTCGGCGACGGCGAGTACACGCTGAAGGCTTTTTTCCAGGGCAAACAAGTCGGTCGCGCCGTCAACGTGACAGTCAAAGGTCGCCCCATCGATTTGAAAGATCCCTTCAACGTCGGCGAGGGTGGGTGAGCGCGCGATGATGCTCCTCTCTCGTTTTTGGTACGCGATCGTCGCGTTTGCGGCGGTCGGCGCGCTGTATTTGTCGTTCGTTGCGGTCGGCCAATACAACCGGCGCAATCAAGTCGCGATGACCGAAGGCGTCGCTTCGGACGGCCAAGTCGTTCGTTGGGCATTGCAGATTGATGCACGTCGTCGGCTCGACGCATTGCTGGTCGGCTCGGTCGACAAAGGCATTCAGGACGCGCTCGTCGGCGCGGACGGCAAAGACAAAGTCCCGCAGGCCAGCAAAGACGGCGCAAAAAAAGCGCTCGACGGAATATCGCAAAAGCTGCCACCCGAAGTTCACCCGGACGCGTTATTTGCGGTCGATCGTGACGGTC
>JBDTFL010000342.1:0-6845 GCA_039937955.1 Polyangiaceae bacterium
GGCGTCGGCCGCACGCTGCCCATTGGAAAAACACAGCTCTCACTCGCGATCATTCCATCGTTTGCCGCAGTGAACATCGACGACGACGACGACGCGAACGGAAGCAACGGAAGCCGCACTCAAGTGAGACTCGGCGCGGCGCTGAAGTGGTCCGTTCCACTCGACAAATGGTGGCGTTTCACGATCACCGCCGACAGTGACTTTTCTCCGCGCAGCTTGACGCACCAGGTTCACGTCGACCCGACGTTGCCTCCGCTTCCAGCGTGGACCGGCGGTTTGCGTTTCGGCGCGGCAGGGAAATTGTTGTGAGCGCCGTCCTCGTTCGTTCGCAAGCGCGCACGCCGGCGCGAAGCGATCGCGATCTGTTGGCGCTCGTCGCGGAGGGCGATCTCGGTGCGCTCGGCGAGCTGTATGATCGCTACGCACGCGACGTGTGGCGTGTTGCGCGTCGGCTGCTTGCCAACGACGCAGATGCCGAAGACGTCCTCCATGCGGTCTTCTTGAAGCTGCCGCAAATTGCGAGCTCACACGATGGGCGCGCCAACGTTCGCGCATGGCTCATCGGAATTTGTGTGCGGCTCTCCGCCCGTCATAGACGCAGCGCCGCCCGATTTTTCAACATGATTTCGTCTTTTGCTCAGGTCGCTTCGACGACGTCGCGCTCCAATCCGGAACGTGAAATCAGCAGCCGTGAGGAGCTCCAGCAATTCGAGGCCGCGCTGTCCAAGCTGGCACCGAAGAAACGAATCGCGTTCATGCTCGTGGAGCTCGAGGGGTTGAGCAGCGACGAAGCGGCGCGCGCGCTCGACGTTCCGGCAGCGACGATTCGAACTCGACTGCACCACGCGCGTCGCGAGCTGGACGCCGCTTTGAATCATCGAGTCACCGAAGACGAGGGGGGATCGCATGACTGATCGCTGCGATCGCATTTGGGAGATCGACGCGCTACGCGAAGGCCGACTCGGAGCGAAGGATGCGGCCGCGTTCGAGCGTCATCTTCAACACTGCGATATTTGTTCGAAGACTCGGGTTCGCGACGAGCGTCTGCGGACTTTGGCCGCAGAGCTCCCATCACGTGCTCCGACTCCGCTCGACGTACGCCGCGTGCGCGCGCATGTGCTCCGCGACGTCGAGCTGGAAGCTCCGCGTCACGCGCCGTGGCGCCTGCGTGGAACGATGACGATCGCGCTCGTCGCATGCGGATTGGCGATATTCTTTTTTCATCGGCAAGCCACCAATCCTGCGCAAATTACGGTAGTTTCGTCGTCGCCTGCTCCGGTTGTGTCCGCGCTTCCGGCTTCTTCAAACGCCAACGCGTTCGCAGGTAGTGTCGTTGCACAAGGCGACGCGCGTTGGACGCAGGCGCGTGACTCCGACGTCGAGCACGTGAGCTTGGAAGACGGCGCGCTCGATCTTCACGTCCGACATCAAACGCCGACAGAACATTTCTTCGTCGATCTTCCGGATGGTCAGATCGAAGTGCGCGGGACGACCTTCCACGTGGAAGCACATCACGGAGTCACCACGCGCATCGAGGTGAGTGAAGGCGTGGTGACGGTTCGTCTTCACGGCGCGGACGAAATTTCGATCACGGCCGGACGAGGTTGGACGCGTACCGCTTCCGCCAACCCTCGTTCTTCCAAAGCGGATGGTGGCGCTCATGCTTTGGTTGCGAGCTCGCATCTCGACCAAGGTGAATCCGACGACTACGCGTCGGCTGTCACGCTGATGCGTACCGGCAGTTACGACGCTGCTGCTACAGCGTTCGCCGCATTTCTCGCGGCGCACCCTCATGCTTCTCAAGCCGAGGACGCGTCGTATCTCGAGGCCTCGGCACTTGCGCGCGCGGGTCGTGCCGACGCAGCGGCGCTCGCCGCCGAACATCACCTCGCGGCGTATCCGCAATCATTTCACGGAAAAGACGCGGCAATTCTCGTTGCTCGCGCGGCTCGCGATCGCGGCGACTGCGCAAAAGCGCGTGCAGTTTTGGCTCCGTGGCTTGGTGCGAACGTCGACGCAGATGCGCAAGCGGCCTTAAGGTCCTGCGCTGCCCCTTAACCTTATTACTGAAGAATCAAAACTGCGGGCGTTCGTTCGCCCCACGATGAACAGACGTGCTTTCCGTTTTTGATGATGTCGCATCGATGCACTGCAAAGCGCACGCGCTCACCGGCGTTGCCTTTCAGGCCAATGGCTTCGAGCGGAACCGCGATTTCGAGGGCCCACTCTTCGTCGTCGTCGCGCGCGTCGTTCAGTGTTCCGTCGAGCTCGCGCGATACGAACGCTCCGCTTTGCCACGAAAAATCGGTGGGCGGCCGATGAGGATTCTTGTCGAAAACGATCGATGGTCGAGTGCCGTCGCGTAGCACCGCATTGACCGACGCATCGAAAATACGCTCGTTTTTCCCATCATCGAACACAAAATGAAAGCTGTCGTCGCGCCAGATTTCACCATCCGCTTGGCTGACGCTCGCGCGAATGTCCTCGTCGGCTGCGTAAAACGAAAGATAGAGAACGCCGTCTCCCCACGTGGCGCGTGCTTCCGAATAAGGCTTCGCGCTCGCGCCGTCCTTGTCTACGAACGCGCCGGTGTGTGCGATCGGGCCGAGCCACCCGCTGTCGTCGAGATCGCCGTCGAGTGAAATGGATCCTTGGACGTGAGGAACGACGAGCTCCATCTCGTCATCGCTCGCGCGTGGCAATGGCCGGGCAGGGGTGCTGCGCGTATGGCGAGCTCCGACGCCGAGCGCCGCAATGGCGCCGAGCACCCCTAAGATTACAAGAGCGCGCATCGCGTTAAAGCGCCGCCGGCGATCCGTCCGGCTTCACTGCGAAGCGAAAGTACGGATCGAAATTGAGCGATTGATAATCGAGAACGTCGGCCTGAATGGTCCCATCTGGCCTTTGAATCACGACGCCAAATCCATAGTCCTTCGAGCCGGTTGGTGGCGCTCCGCCATTGCCGACCAACATCTGTCTCGGTGTGTCGGAGTAGTGACCATACGAGTGCGTGTGCCCGACGATCGCGAGCGTGTACGGGTGATTCGCCATGATCGCCTCCGACGGCGTGACTCCCGGCGCGGTGTTTCCGCTGACCGGCTCATGCCGAATGATGAAGGTGTACGTCGTGTTTTGGCCCAGCGTGTTGTCGAGCCAGCTCGACTGCGTTGCGTCCCAGGCATTGGCCGCAATGAAGACGAACTTGGACGTCCACGAATTGTCCGTCGCGTTCACGTTGATCACGTAATACGGCTTCGTCTGTCCGAGCGGCGCCAGCATTTGCGACATGAACGCATCGAAATTTTCGGTCGTGGTCGTTGCGCAGTTCGATGCCGTTGCACCGGTGCACTCGTGATTGCCCATCGCGGGAAACCCGATTTGTTTGAACTGACTCTGAGCCGTCAAATAGAGAGAGAGCTGCGGAGCGGCGTTTCCTTTGCCGGGTGTCGCGAACATGTAGTCGCCTGACGTGACCGCGAAGAGTGGTTGCGGATTGAGCGCCGCAACGTCTGCGTAGATCTTGGTGATGATCGCGGTCGGATATTCGTCGGTGCGATCCGGGTCCGCAGGACGCGTGTCGCCGATGACCGCGAAATAAAGTCGAGACGCCGTTCCGCCTGTTTTTCCGACGTTTCCGGTGATCGGCGCCGACCCTGCGTCGAACGCGCAATTGACGCCACCGCCGCCGCCCGAGCCGCCTCCGCAGTTGGTCGGCGCCGCGCGACACTTACTCGTAGAGCTGTCGCACCACCATCCGCCGTAACACCCATTGGCTTGGCAGCTGGAGGTCGACGACGTGCACGAGCTACACGATGCAGATTCGGCAGGGCCAATCAAAGTGCCGCACTGATTCGGATCGCCCGCGTCGGTCGTGGTCGTTCCTTGATTGCAGCCGGAGGGTCCGGCGTCGTCGCCTTGATCGACCCCACACGCGTTGTCGTTCGGCGTGCACACGCTGACTTGCTCACCCGTTGCGCTGGTCTCGACTTGGCAGGTGCGGTCCGACGCGCATTCGTTTCCGTTCGGGCAGGTCGGCGCGCAAAAAATATCCGAGCCAAATTGCGCGCATGATCCGCCGTTGCAATCTTGGTCCGTCACACACACCGGACACTCGGCTGCGTTCGGTCCACTGGTTCCCGAATCGGGGAAAGCGGCGGCGTTGTCGTTGGCGCATCCTGAAAACGATAATGCGACCGCGACCGCAGCAGCCGTCGCTACTGCGGCGGCTCCGGCAACGAAGTTCGAAAGTCTACGCATAGGACGCCCTCTACCTTCGTCACTAGCCTACGCCACCTCGCGATTTATCGAGCCGTTCGATTTGTCAGAGTGGCTCGCACACCGTTCTAGAATGAGCGCTCTATTCCGGCGCAGGAGAATTAAGTGGCTACGCGCTGGGGCAATCGCGCGTAAAACGGAGGACGTCTGCGATGCGAGATTCTTCTTTGGCCGCGTTCCTGTGCACGCTCATCGTCGCGGCTTGCGGTCGGTCGACCGTGCAAGAACCGGCTCCCGCAAGCACGTCACTCACGACGACAACTGCGACCGCCACCGTCAGCGCGCCGCCGACTGCAACGTTGTCATCGCGAATATCGCGTTCGCCCGCAGCGCGCGTCGTCGCGATTGGCGACTTGCATGGCGATCTCGATGCAGCGCGCCGCGCATTGCGACTGGCTGGCGCCATCGACGTGCACGATGCGTGGATCGGCGGCACGCTCACGCTCGTTCAAACGGGCGACGAGATCGATCGCGCCGACGGCGACCGCGCGATTTTGGATCTGTTCGAACGGCTGAAAGTCGACGCAACGAAAGCTGGCGGTGAGGTCATCGCGCTCACCGGAAATCACGAGCTCATGAATGCGTCGCTCGATTTTCGTTACGTGACGCCGGGCGGTTTCGCGGCGTTTTCCGATCTGCATTTGCCCGCTGCACAAGCTTCGCAAATTCATTTGGATGACCCGAACGAATCGGGACGCGCGGCGGCGTTTCTTCCTGGCGGTCCTTACGCTCTGAAGATCGCGGAGCGTCCGCTCTTCGTGAAGGTCGGCGATTCGGTCTTCGTGCACGGCGGAATTCTTCCAAAACACCTGAAATACGGCCTCGATCGCATGAATGACGAAACACACGACTGGCTCCTCGGCAAACGCGCCGACTGTCCGAAGATCGTTTCGTCCGAAGATGGTCCGGTTTGGACGCGCATGTATTCCGCCGCGCCCGGTCGCGAAGAATGCGCAACCCTCGACGAAGCGCTGCAAGGTTTGAATGCGAAACGAATGGTGGTCGGACACACCGTGCAACGAAACGGCATCAGCTCGGCGTGCAGCGATCACGTTTGGCGCATCGACACCGGAATGTCGAAAGTGTTCGAAGGCAAAATCGAAGTGCTCGAAATTCGCGGTGACGTCGTCGCGACGCTTCGTGAATCCGCGGACGGCGGCTGAAAAATTATTTTTTCGATCGTGGCAACGCTGGGCCTGGCACGTCGAACACGTTGGCGAGCAAAGCTGCGATGGTCTGGCGCGCGATCTCCAAGTCAGCCTTTTTAACGCCGGATTGAAGAAGCTCGAGCGACAAGCCCTCGAGCGCAGAGATGAGCGCGAGAAAAACATACGGCGCCAGGTGCTTCCCTTTTTCGCGCGCGACGCCGTCCATGATCCCCACCAGCGTTCCTCGAAACGTCTGGCGCATCGGGTAGAGGGGTGAATCCGGACGCATCGATTGGCCGATGAGCACGCGGAGCGTCGCTGCATTTTTCACGTGGTAGTCGAGGTACACGTCGATGCCGCGCAGCAGTCCTTCGACCGGATCTCTCTCGTTCTCCACGCCGGCAAGGGCCGACAAAATTTCGCCGACCGCCATCTCGTAGATCGCGGCGAGCACCTCGTCCTTGCTCTTGAAGTAACGATAGAAGGTGCGGCGTGCGATGCCTGCAGCTTCCAAAATGTCCTCCACGCGCGCCTGCGCGAAGCCACGTTTTTCGAAAACCGTCATGGCCGAGGCGAGCACTCCGCTTTGGGCGAGACGTGAGGCGAGCGGCACGGACACAGCGGAGCTCGAGGTCATACGATACAGTGTGTACACCCGAAAAATCACCGCACAAGCAGATAAACAAGCCGTTTTGAACGAACTTGGCCATATGCTCTTGCACCAACGTATACACGGTGTATACATGGCGAGTCATGAGCTGCTCATTGCGTATTCCTTCGTTCGCCTTGGTTGCGCTTTCGCTCACGGTGCCGGCGCGCACCGCACGCGCGGACGACGCCCCGGTCTCCAAAGAGTCCATCGCGACCGATATGGACGAGTACTACGCAGGTGAGGCGCGCTCGGCCTACGGCATCGCGGCATTGAGCGTTGCGTCGGTCGGTGGTGGCGCCGTTCTCGTCACGCGTCCTACTGATTTCGCGCGCGGTCTCGGTTGGCCGCTCTTGGTGCTCGGCGCGGTGGAGGGCGTAGGCGCTGTCTTCTACGCCTTTCAAGTGAGCGGCGAGAGGCGGCACTATCGCGACTCGCTCACTGCAAATCCTGCTGCATTTCGCGACGAGGAGCTCGCGCACATGCGTGGAACGACGAAGCGTTTCATTTTTTATCAAGCGACCGAGCTCGGCCTCACGCTCGCAGGCGCCGGCATTGCCACGTACGGATTCGCAACGAACAAGGACGTGCTCAAGGGTGCGGGCCTCGGTCTCGCTGCGATCGGCCTTCCGTTTCTCGTGATCGACGCAGTGAACAACAAGCGCGCTGCACGCTATCGCGACGAGGTGCAGAGGCTCGACCCGGCGAGCGCTCATGATCAGCCCTTCGAGGATCATGCGCCGTACGCGCGGGTGCTCGGCGGACCATCACCG